>JAGQIT010001360.1 GCA_020431135.1 Myxococcales bacterium
TCGTGATCGGTGCGGTGCATATCGCGCAAGGTCTGGTGCCGATGGCGCGCATCGCCGGCTATGATCCGGTGATCGTCGATCCGCGCGAAACCTTCGCCTCGGCGGCGCGATTCCCCAACGAGACCATCCTGCACGACTGGCCCGACGAGGCGGTGGCGGCGCTGGGGCTGGATGCGCGCACCGCGCTGGTGCTGCTGACCCATGACCCCAAGCTCGACGATCCCGCCTTGCAGGCGGGACTGGGGGCCAGGTGCTTCTATATCGGCGCGCTGGGATCGACGCGGACCCATGCCAAGCGGGTCGACCGGCTGCGCGCTGCCGGGTTTGGCGACGATGCCATCGGGCGCATTCACGCGCCCGTCGGGCTTGATATCGGCGCTGCCGGCCCGGCCGAGATCGCGGTGTCGATCCTCGCCGAGCTCATAGCGACGAGGCGCGAGAGCGCCGCGAGAGCGCCGACGATCGGCGCGGTGATCCTGGCCGCCGGGGCATCCCGCCGCGCTGGGCCGCGCAACAAGCTGCTCCACCCGATCGACGGCGTGCCGATGATCCGGCGGGTCGCGACGACCGTCCTCGCCGCGGGCTTCGATCCGTGCGTCGTCGTGCTCGGCAGCGACGCGGAGCGGGTCGAGGCGGCCCTCGACGGCCTCCCGGTCCGCTTCGTCGTCAATCACGCCCACGCCGAGGGCATGGGGCGGTCGATCGCCGCGGGCGTCGAAGCCCTCGCCGCCGAGGATCCGACCGTGGAGGCCGCGGCGATCGTCCTCGGCGACATGCCCTACCTCCGGACCGCCGATCTCGAGGCGCTCGGCGCCGCCTTCGGAGCGAGCGTCCCGCGGCGAATCGTCGCCCCAGAGGCCGGTGAAGGGGAGGGGCGGCGCCTCGGCAACCCCGTTCTCTGGCCGCGCCGCTGCTTCGCCGCGCTCGCCGAGCTGCAGGGAGACCGCGGCGCCCGGCGGATCCTGGAGGCCGACCCAGACGGCGTCCTTCGGGTCGCGATCGACCACTCTGGCGTTCTCCGCGATGTCGACGTCATCGAATGAGCGAGCGCGACGCGGCGAATCAAACCCGGGCGACTCACCCAAAAAAATGCGCGGCGCTAGTACATCGCCGGGCAAACCGTCACACTGTCCGAGTCACCCGTGGCGACGCTCGACACGGCCTCCAGCGGGCCGTTGACGCCGCGGATCGTTCGCCGAACCTGTGGACTGCACGCCGTGAGAGGGGCTGACCGATGAAGCTCAAGGTCAATCAAGAGGAGCGGGAGGTCGACGTCCCCGAGGACGTCCCGCTGCTGTGGGTGCTGCGCGAGGAACTCGGCCTCAACGGGACCAAGTACGGCTGCGGCCGGGCGCTCTGCGGCGCCTGCACGGTCCACGTCGACGGGGCCGCGAGGCGCTCGTGCGTCACCGCGGTAGGCGACGTCGTCGGCCGTGAGATCACGACGATCGAGGGGCTCGGCGGCGAAGCGCGGCTCCACGCCCTTCAGCAGGCGTGGGTCGATCACAACGTCCCGCAGTGCGGCTACTGCCAGCCGGGCCAGCTGCTGATGGCGGCCGCGCTGCTCCACAGCAACCCGAGGCCGACCGACGCCGACATCGACGCGGTGATGGCCGGCTCGATCTGTCGCTGCGGGACCTACCCGCGGATCCGCAGGGCGATCCACGCGGTCGCGGGGAGCGGCTCCGAGGGCGACGGGGGGGCGCCATGAGCGAGAAGAGCGAGGTGCGACGCGGCGTCGGGCGACGCCGCTTCCTGCTCGGGATGATCGCCGGCACCGCGGGGCTCTCGCTCTACGGCGGCGTGCGCTCGCTGCGGGCCGAGGAGCGCAGCGTCCCGGAGCTCGGCGACGTCGACGGCGCGCTGCGGCCCAACGCCTACATCACCGTCACGCCCGACGACCGGGTGATCGTCGCCTTCGACAAGCAGGAGATGGGCCAGGGGACGATGACCGGCTACGCGATGCTCGTCGCCGAGGAGCTCGAGGTCGCGGTCGACGCGATCGAGATCTACCACGCCGACTCCTCGTCGAAGTACGGGACGATGGGGACCGGCGGCTCCGCCGG
>JAGQIT010001361.1 GCA_020431135.1 Myxococcales bacterium
GTCGAAGTCGGCGACCGCCGGGTAGCCGTCGGGCATCTGGTTGTACCAGTAGGCGTTGCCGTCGGGGTCGTAGAGGGCGTTGCCGACGACGACCTCCTGGATGCCGTCGTCGTTGAGAACGTCGGCGGCGAACGAGGCGCTGCCGTAGGTCGGCGCGCCGGTGCCGTACATGCCGGCGCCGCGCAGCGTGCCGTCGTTGTTGAGGATCGCCCGGCCGAGGATGACCTCGGGGCTGCCGTCGCCGTCGAGGTCGGCGATCGCCGGCGCGGCCATGGCCGGGTAGACGACGTGGCCGACGAGCGACGGGCTCGTCCACTTCACCGTCCCGTCGTGCTCGAATACGGTGACCTCGGCGGTGCCGGTGACGGCGGCGATCTCGAGCATGCCGTCGTCATCGATGTCGGCGGCGGCGAGGCCCGACGAGCCGAGGACGCCCTTGTCGGCGATCGACAGGAGCTCGGTCTGACCGTCGCCGGAGATCACCCGCAAGACGCCCGGCGAGAGGTAGCCGCCGCCGGCGTAGGTGACGTAGAGGATGTCCGGGAGCGCGTCGCCGTTCACGTCGGCGACGATCGGCGCCATCATCACCTGGTTGTAGCCGGGGGCGACATCCCAGGCGGTCTTCTGCCACTCGACGACCGGATCGAACATGCCGACAGCCGGCTCGTTCTCGCAGTCCTGGTTGACCGCGCCCATGTAGCCCTTGGGCGGGTCGTCGCCGCAGTAGGGGATCTCGTCGCTGGTCGTCGAGCCGACCGTCTCGCTGGCGCTGGCGCCCGTGCCGTCGGTGGTCGTCGCTGAGGTCACGCCGGCGGAGTCGCTCTCGGTGCCGGAGCTCGCGGTCGTCGTCGCCGAGTCGGAGGCGCCGGAGGCCGAGGCGGTGGCGGAGTCGGTGCCGGAGAGGGTCGCCGTCGCGGTCGCCGTCGACGTCGCGCTGTCGCTGCCGCTGGCCGCGTCGTCGCCGTTGCAGGCGGCGACGGCGAGGACGAGGGCCGCGCTCGCACAGAGCGTCCGGCGGCGCGCCGGGGTGGGGGAGGGCTGCTTCGTATGCGTCATTCTAGGCCGTACCATCGATGCGCCGATGATACGGCGAACGCTCGGCGGGCGCGTCGCGGCCGCGTGACGTCGGTCGCCGCTTGGGCGCGCGAACGCGAGAGATCGGGTGGGCGCGGAGGCGCGCTCCTCCACCGAACATGATTCAACGGCCAGCTTCGACCGCGCTCACAAACTCGCCGCGCGCTCGCCCGCGCTCGCCCGGCCTAGGCGTCCGACTTGCGCCGCTTGGGCACCGGGATGACGTCGCCGTCGCGGGCGGCGACGACGTCGTCGTGGAGCACGCGGGCCTCGGCGACGAAGGGCTTGGTCGAGGTGTAGCGCTGCGAGAAGTGGGTGAGGACGAGCTTGCGGGCGCCGGCGTCGCGGGCGAGCGTCGCCGCCTCGCGGGCGGTCATGTGGCCGTTGGAGTGGGCCTTGTCGACGTCCTGGTGGAGGTAGGTCGACTCGCAGATCAGGAGGTCGACGTCCTTGGCCAGCGCGTAGGCGTTGTCGCACAGGCGCGTGTCCATGACGAAGGCGACGGACTGCCCCGGGCGATCGACGCTGACCTCCTCGAGCTTGACGACCTTGCCGTCGACCTCGATCGAGCCCTCGCGCAGGAGCTTGCCGACGGCCGGACCGCGGAC
>JAGQIT010001362.1 GCA_020431135.1 Myxococcales bacterium
CCTTCCACCCCTTCATGGGCTTCCCGACCTACAAGAAGCTCGCCCACATGCCGCTCGCCGAGCGCGTCGCCGAGCTGCGCAAGCCGGAGATCCGCGCGGCGATCCTCAGCGAGAAGTCGGAGAAGGTCGCCGGCGACGGCTCGCCGATCCCGCCGCTCGCCGACCGCCTCCTCGCCCAGATCGACCGGATCTCGATGCGCCTCTTCATCCTCGGCGAGGACCCGAACTACGAGCCGACGCCGCACGAGTCGCTCTTCTTCCAGGCCCAGGCCAAGGGCGTCTCGCCGCTCGAGGTGATCTACGACGCGCTCCTCGAGGACGACGGCAAGCAGCTCATCTACTTCCCGATCTTCAACTACGGGTCGATGAACCTCGACGTCGTCGAGGCGATGCTCAGCCACCCGCAGGCGCTCCCCGGGCTCTCCGACGGCGGCGCCCACGTCGGCACGATCTGCGACGCCTCGTTCCCGACCTACATGCTCCTCCACTGGGGCCGCGACCGCGCGAAGGGGCGGATGCCGATCGAGCGCGTCGTCCAGATGATGACCAGCGACACCGCGCGCTACGTCGGCTTCGACGATCGCGGCGAGATCACCGTGGGCAAGCGCGCCGATCTCAACGTCATCGACATGGACAAGCTCCGCCTCTTCCGCCCGCGCCTGGTCAAGGACCTGCCGGCCGGCGGCCAGCGCCTCCTCCAGGACGTCCGCGGCTACCGGGCGACCCTCGTCCGCGGCGAGGTGATCGCCCGCGACGGCGAGCTCACCGGCGCCCGTCCGGGCCGCCTCGCCCGCCTCGGCCAGGCGAGCGCCGCGAGCTGATCGACCCCCTGTCCGAAGGGACAGGAGAGAGCGCCGCTGCCGACCGCAGCGGCGCTTCGCCTTGGTTCCACTGCGCCGAGGCCCGGCGATCGCGCGACCCAAGGACAGCCGCGCAGGCGGCAATGTTTGCCAGCTCCCCGCGGCCGCGGCCGGCGTACAAGGGCGGCCGGAGGATCTGCCTATGGCTCTCGCGCTCACCTGGGGCGGCCGCGCCGACGTCCACGTCGACTTCGCCGAGTTCTTCGCCGGCGACCACACGGTCACCGCCCGCTTCATGCTCCAATTCGTCCACGTCTACGCCGGGCCGATCCTCGCGGTCCACGGCGGCGGGCGCTACTTCGTCGGCCTCGGCGACTTCCGCAGCGGCGGCGATCACCTGCTCATCCAGGTCGCCGGCGGCTCGCTCAAGGTGCCGATCGACGCGAGCTTCCAGGGCACCTGGCACCACCTCGCGCTCGTCCGCAGCGGCGGCACGATCACCGTCTACCTCGACGGCTTCGCCGCCGGGAGCTTCGCCGTCGGCGCGAGCGACACGCCGACCGGCGACCTCTGGCTCGGCCGCGGCGACGAGGTCCACCAGCAGTTCTTCGGCCTCGTCGACGACGTGGCGATCTTCAGCGCGGCCAAGACCGCCGCGGCCGTCCAGGCCCTCGCGGCCGCCGACAGCCTCACCGGCGGCGAGGCCGACCTCCTCGCCGGCTACACCTTCGGCGAGGGCGGCGCGATCCCGGCGGCCGCCCGCCGCGACGTCGACCTCGTCCCCGGCGCGCACCAGGTCCGGATCGCGACGCCGCGCGGCCCCGGCGACGCCGACAAGCTCCCGCTCAGCCTCACCAGCCACATGCGCCTGCCGCTGCCCGAGGGCAAGGTCGCGTCGCTGAGCCAGGCCTTCGCCGACCCGACGATCAGCCACACCGGCTACGCAGCGTTCTGCTACGACTTCGTCTTCCCGAGCACGAGCTGCGACGGCTACGTCTTCCGCGCGGCCGCCCCCGGCGAGGTCGCCCACGTCTGGGAGGGCGGCCCCAACACCAGCCAGGGCCCGTCGAACTTCATCTCGATCGAGCAGGCGCCCGGCGAGTTCGCCGACTACCTCCACCTCAAGCAGAACTCGGCGCCCGTCGCCGTCGGCGACGCGATCGGCTACGGCGACGAGCTCGGCGAGATCGGCCGCTCCGGCACCGGCGCCCCCCACCTCCACCTCGCCGTCACCAACCTCGGCGAGCACACCACCGACCGCGCCCACTTCGTCACGATCCCCGCGCCCTTGTGCAACTACGAGTACTCCGACGATCAGGGCGCGAGCTGGCACCACGTCATCCGCGGCTACCCGCGCAAGGGCCAGTGGGTCCGCAACCCGACCCCGAGCTCGCCGATCCGCTACACCGCCGCCTGGTCGCCGAGCCAGGAGGCCGAGGTGCAGATCTACGACGTCAGCTACAAGCGCTACCGGGCGAAGTACGACGCGATCTGGCCGAAGGGCTGGCGCCTCCACGCCCTGTCGATCGTCGCCGTCGACGGCGTCCCGCGCTACACCGCCGTCTGGCGCCGCGGCAAGGGCGGCGAGCTCCAGATCTACGACGCCACCTACGCCCAGTACCGCGCCAAGTACGACGAGCTGTGGCCCAAGGGCTGGCGCCTCAAGCTGATCGACGTCGGCGTCCGCGGCGGCGAGCCGCGCTACACCGCGGCCTTCGCCCCCGAGACCTGCGGCGAGTTCCAGATCTACGGGGCGACCGACGCCCAGTTCAAGAGGCGCTACGACGAGATCTGGTCCAAGGGCTGGCGCCTGCGCCACCTCGCCACCTACGACGCCGGCGCCGGCCCGCGGATCACCGCGGTCTGGCGGCACACCAATGAGCCCGAGCTGTGGGTCCACGGCTGGGAGTACGCCGACCTGCGCGCGCGCTACGACGTCCTCTGGCAGCAGGGCTGGCGCCTCAAGGTCTTCGACCGCTACGTCGCGTCCTGAGGATCCGCGCGTCGC
>JAGQIT010000135.1 GCA_020431135.1 Myxococcales bacterium
CCTCGACGGCCTCCTCGACGCCCTCGCGCGCGCGACCCCGACGACCGCCGACCGGGCGGTGACCGCCGCCTCGTCGCTGCCGCCGACGAGCCGCTGCGACGACCTGCGCTGGCTCGGCGCGCTCGCCGAGGACAGCGACGCCCGCCGCCACACGGATCCCGAAATCGAGGTCAGCCAGCGTCACCTCGCGCGCCTGCGGGCGCTCCTCAGCGCCGGCGCCCACGAGCCAGTCAGCGCCGAGCTCGTCCCCCTCATCGCCCGCCTCGAGGCCGCGGCGACGCCCGGCTCGCTCGTCGCCGAGGCCCACCTCCTCGCCGGCACAGCCGCGCGTATGGCCGGCGACTACGCCGACGCCGAGGCCGAGCTCGCCGCGGCCTACGAGCTCGCCGGTCGCAGCGGCGCCGATCACCTCGCCGCCGAGGCGGCGATCACCGCGACCGCCGTCCTCGGCGTCGACCTCGAGCGCCGCGCCGAGGCGGCGGTCTGGGATCGCAGCGCGGCGGTGATGGTCAGCCGCGCCGGCGCCAGCGATCAGGAGCTCGAGGCCCGCCTGCGGACGACCCGCGGCGTTCTCCACCGCAGCGCCGGCGAGCACCGCGAGGCCCTCGCCGACTACCGCGCGGCCCTGGCGATCCTCGAGGCCGATCTCGGGCCCCACCACCCGACGCTCGCGCGCGTCCACAGCAACATCGCCAACGTCCTGATCGTCCTCGGCGATCTCGAGGCAGCCCGCGGCCACCTCGAACGCGGCCTCGCGCTCTTCGTCGACAGCTACGGCCCGCAGCACCCCGACGCGGCCGTCTTCCACGGCAACCTCGGGACGCTGCTCTCGCAGCTCGGCGACGAGCCCGCGGCGCTCGCCGAGCATCGCCGCGCCCTCGCCTCGGATCGCTTCAACCTCGGCGAGGACCACCCCGCGGTCGGCGTCGACCTCTTCAACGTCGGCGTCTCGTTCGTCATCTCCGGCGACCTCGAGCGGGCCGCCGAGAACTTCGCCGACGCGAGCGCGATCCTCGAGGCGAAGCTCGGCCCGACGCACCCACAGCTCGCCTACGTGTGGACCTACCAGGGCTGGGTGATGAGCCGACGCGGCGATCACGAGGGCGGGCGGGCGACGATCGAGCGGGCCCTGGCGCTGCGCGAGGCCAACCCGACCGACCCCGCAGACCTCGCGCACACCCAGCTCCGCCTCGGGCAGGTGCTCGTCGCCGACGGCGAGCGCGAGCGCGGCCTCGAGCTCGTCCGCCGCGCCCGCGAGGCCTTCGCCCGCGACGCCGAGGCGAACCGCGGCTTCCTCGAGGAGACCGACGCCTGGCTGGCGGAGCTGGCGAGCGGCGATGACGTGACCCCGAGTCCCGCTGGGAACCCCTAGCTCCGAACCTGTCCCGCGAGTCAGCGCACCTCCACGCCCCCCGGAGTCGCCGCGGCGCCCCGCCCGAGGCGCCCAGCGCAGCGCGCCGCAGAGCGGACGCCGCGACAGCCACGCCGCTCTGTGCTAGGGAAGCCCATGGGACCGCTCTTCGGCGTCATCGTCGTCGCAAGCCTGCTCCTCTGGACGGCGCTCTCGCTCCACGCCGCGCTCTCGCGCTCGGCGCGGCGGTACGGCTACCGCGGCGCGGCCTGGCTGAGCGCCCTCACCCCGCCGCTCCTCGTCGCCTACGTCTACGCGCCGGCGATGCTCCGCGATCCCGATCCCTACGCGCACCCCGTGACCGACGACCCCGCGCTCCTCGCCAAGGACGCGCTCCTGCTCCTGGCGCTCCTCAGCCAGACCGGCGCCGTCGCCCTCGCCTGGCGCGCAGGACAGCTCGCGTCGCGCGACTAGCCTCGCTCCTCGCGGGAGGGCTTCGACCCTCCGCGAGCCTGCGCACGGGCGCGTCGTGTGCTCGCAGCGCGCAGCTACACGAAGCCGACCGAGGTCACCGCCTGGCCGCCGTCGACGACGAGGATCGCCCCGGTGACGTAGGCCGCCGCGCGCGAGCGCAGGAAGACCGCCGCGTCGGCGATCTCGGCGATCGAGCCGAAGCGGCGCAGGGGGATCTGGGCCGCGAGCTTGGCCCCGACCTCGCCCGGCGCGAGGCGGCGCATGCCCTCGGTGTCGCCGATCGGGCCCGGCGCGATCGCGTTGACGCGGAT
>JAGQIT010000136.1 GCA_020431135.1 Myxococcales bacterium
GGCCGCGGCGCCTGCAAGGTCGCGGTCACGCGGCTGCCCTCCGACCGCGTGTGGCACAGGCCGCACTGCGCGATCGCCCCGTCGGCGCGCGGGTGCTGCTTGCCGTGGCAGCCGTCGCACGAGACCCCGCGCGGGAAGTTGTTGTCGGCGCTCTTGGTGCTCTGGTTGACGTCGGTGTGGCAGCGCTCGCAGGGGATCTTCGCGGCGATGTGCTCGCTGTGCTTGAAGCTCAGCGGGATCTCCTGCTTCGGGTAGACCGCCGAGCCGAGGCCGCGCGGGCCGAAGACGCCGAGGGTCCCCGGGAGCTCGTGCTCGTCCGCCTGCGCGAGCTCGAGGTCGATCACGCCGCCGCCGACGAGCCCGCCGACGAGCCCGGCGATCGCCAGCAGCCCGGCCATGAGCGCACCTGCGCCGCGGCCCCGGCGACGCGGGGTCGACGGGCTCGGCGCGGGCTGGCGGGTGTCCTGGGTCGTCATCGTTGGCGGCTCGCTCGCAGGGACCAGTCGACGCTGAGGCTGGCGAGGAGGCGCAGCGCCGAGGTGTAGTAGTTGGTGATCAGCTCCTCGCCGAGGAGGTTCATGTGGATCCCGCGCCAGAGCTGGACGTTGACCCCCGCCTGGAAGGCTAGCGAGTACCCCCGGCGGGCGTCGAGGACCTCGTCGCGGTAATAGAGGCCGTAGACCCGGCCGTCGATGGCGAGGCGGTTCCAGGCGATCATCGTCCGCGTGTCGACGCTCCCGCCGGCCCGCAGACCGCCCTCGCCGCCGAGGGCGTAGCCGTCGAAGCGGAGGGCGAAGCGCGGGATCCTGTAGGCCGCGGTCGCGCCGCCGCCGACCCCCAGGCGGGTCGCCCGCGACGGCGGCGTCATCAGATCCGAGGTCAGCGCGTCGCGGAAGATCCGCGTCTGCGAGCGCGCGGCCAGGATCCAGCGATCGCTCGGCCGCGACTCGAAGACCACGCGGATGTCCTCGAAGGCCTCGTTGGTGAAGGTGTTGAAGATCGAGTCGAGGTCGAAGGCCGGGATCGTCCGGATGTAGAGGGCGCGGACCGCCTGGCGCGGGCCCATCGCCAGGTGGAGGCCGGCGCTGACGTCGTCGAGGCGGGCGGTGCCGAGGTTGTAGCGCAGCGCCGTGTAGGGGTTGATCGTCCCCTTGGCGAGGCGGGCGGCGGCGCTGAACGAGAGGATCTCCTGGTCGACCGCGCTCGCCAGGCCCTGGGCGCCGTCGTCGTCGACCGTCCCGCGGTTGAGGGCGTGCGGCGTCCAGGTCCGGCGGTAGGCCGCGCGGGCGTCGAGCCAGCGGATCCGATCGATGGAGACCCCCGCGCCGGCCATCGGCGAGAAGGCGCGATCGCGCGGCGTGCCGTTGGTGCCGTCGGTCTCGAAGGTCGGGAAGCCGAAGAGCTGCGAGCCGTCGACCATCATCCCGCCGAAGGCCTCGACCGCCAGCGGGATCACCGGGAGGTGAATCTTCGACCAGGCGCCGTCGAAGGCGTAGAAGTCGAGGCCGCTCATCTCGAATTGGCGGCCGGCGCGGACGTCGACGAAGCCGCCGAGGTTCTGCCCCTCGAGGTAGGCGAAGAGGACGTCGACCTGGCGGCCGTCCATGCTGCGCAGGGCCTGGCCCGCCGGATCCTGGCCGTCGCGCAGGTAGGTGCCGAAGTCGTGGCGCAGGCGCAT
>JAGQIT010001363.1 GCA_020431135.1 Myxococcales bacterium
GAAGAGGCCGAGGAAGCACATCTCGTTGCCGGTGCCCCAGCCCGGAAGGACAGGTTCGTCGGCGGCCTCGGTGTTGTAGCCGCAGGTCACGCGGAGGGTGCCGTCCTCGGCGACCGCGAGCGGCTCGTCGAGGAAGTACTGGAGCTGCCAGTTGAAGTCCCAGCGCGGGACCTCGGCGGCGCAGCTGTAGCCCTCGCCGCCGGGGTCGACCTCGACCTTCATGGTCCGGCCGTAGTCGTGCATGTGCGGGAAGACCCCGCGGATCTTGAGCGACGACCAGCCGAGCCACGGGGCCCAGGCGCCGAGGTTGACGTCCCAGGTGTAGCTGGTCGCGGACTCGCCGGCCGGGAGCACCGCCGGCTCGTCCTCGTAGAGGGTGTCGAGGAAGGGGTCGATGGCGACGTAGATGCCCTCGACGTCGACCTCGTCGGCGAGGGCGAGCTCGACCTCGGTCGAGTCCGAGAGGCCGATGAGCTCGGGGCGGTCCATGTTGTAGTGGATCTGGACGACGATCAGGTCGCCGCCGCGGATCCGCGTGCCGGTGCCCTCGGGGTAGTGGACGACGCCCTGACCGGGGGCCCAGACGACCGGGAAGTTGTCGACCTCGACGCCGTCCCCGGCGGCGCCGAAGCACGGCCAGCCGTCGCGGTCGGGCGACTCGGCGTCGAGCGCCTCGATGACGTCGAGGTTGGTCATCCCTCCGCCGACGTCGTAGGCGGGGTCGATCGGCAGCGCGAGGACGTGGTGGACGATCGACGGGGTGCCGGGGTGGACGTCGTAGGCGGTGAGGAAGGCGTCGTCCTCGAGCTCGGGGTCGATGAGGAAGCAGCGGTACTCGTCGAACTCGGCGAAGGGTCCGCCCTGGATCTCGGGGGTGAACTCCGGGGTCTTGAGGGTCAGCGGTCCGCTGAGGGCGTCGGCCTCGGGGAGCTGGAGGTCAGTGCGAGGTGTCCCTTCGGGCATGCCGCCGTCGACCCAGGCGGCGATCGTCGCGATCTCGGCGTCGGCGAGCGCCCGCGAGTCCCTGAAGCTGCCGCAGTCGCCGTCGTCGCGGAGGAGCCACGGCGGCATGGTCCGGGCCGCGGTCGCGGCGGCGGAGGCCTGCCCCCAGGTCTGGGCGTCGGCGAAGTTGTCGAGGGCGAAGGGGCCGATGCCGCCGCTTTGGTGGCAGCTCACGCAGCGCTCGAAGTAGATCGGCGCGACCTCCTGCCAGAAGGTCGGGCCGTCGGCGCCCTCGGTGTCGCCGGTCGACTCGCCGGCGGTGTCGGTGTCCGCGTCGATGTCGCTGGCGGTCGCGGTCGCGGCCGTGTCCTCGCCGTCGTGGCCGCAGGCGGGGGCGAGGGCGAGCAGGAGGGCGGTGAGCGGGAGGAGGTGGGGCTTCGTGGCTGTCTTGGTCATGGTCATGGTCGTCGTTCGGCGGTGGAGGCCGGGCTAAGGTGGAGAGGAGGTCAGCGGCGCGGGCTCATTCGCCCGTGGGGGCGGGCTCGCCGGCGAAGAGCCCCTGGAAGCGCCAGGTGTTGGCGCCGTGGTTGTGGAGGTGGAGGGTGATCGGGGCGCCGGCGGGGGCGCCCTCGGGCGCGGCGAAGATGAGGTCGCGGGCGTCGGCGGGGCCGGGGATCGCGACGCGCTCCTCCCAGACGACGACGCCGTCGACGGCGACGGCGATGTGGCCCTCAGCCGGCGCCGTAGCGATCAGGTTCTGCCACCAGGCGGAGATCCGGAGGGGCTCGCCGGCCGCGAGCGCGCGCGGCAGGGGCTGGCTGAGGGCGAGGTAGTTGCAGGCGCCGGTATCGATCTCGACGCCCTCGGCCTCGCGTCGCCAGCCGTCTTCAGCGGCGCAGACGACCTCGGCGGGGCGCTCGTCGGCGAAGGGGTCGTCGCTCGCGGCGACAGGCGCCCAGGCGAGCGGATCGCTGAGCGGCGCCCAGGCGCGCGGCGGCTCGACGTCGGCGATCGTCCCGTCGTCGCCTCCGGTGGCGCTGCTCTCGGGCTCGGGGTCGGCGTCGCAGGCGGTGAGGAGCGCGCAGGCGATCGCGGCGCGCGCCCAGGCGTGGCGGTGGTTGTCGCGGATGAACATACGAGCTGCACCTCGTCGGGGCCGCGGTGATGCGGCTCGTCCGACGCGCACCCCTTGGAACACCGCGGCGGCATCGATGTGTCACCGCGGCGTTCTCGAGTGGCGTCGCGTGGTCCGAGCCACGGGGGCGGCGTCTCCCTGCGGAGCTCGTTGAGTACGCAGCGAGCGTCGCGGGTGGCTTCGCCGCGCGGTCGGGTGCGCCGTGCGGTGAGCCGCCGAACGACGAGGGGGCGCTCTTCGTACGAGACGGCGGCGGCCCTGTCATGGGGGCGACGGGCTGAGCGCGGCAGGCCGCGAGGGGGCGCGCCGGTGAGAGCCTCGGCGCGGCTCCGTCGCTAGCGCGTCGGTCAGGCGTGCGCCGCCGCGAGGCGTCCGCGCGACAGAGCGGGGGGTCTACGTGGACCTGTCTATTTGGACATGCTCGGCGTCGGGCGCCGCGATCAGATGCTCACGCCGAGCGCCGCGCCGGGCCAGATCATCACCCAGTCGTCGCGGTAGCTGGCGTAGGGGTAGCCGATCCGGAAGTGATCGTTGGCGCCGCGGACGTCGACGCCGACGTTGAGGGTCGGGCCGGCGTAGATCGAGAAGCGCTCGTGCGGGCGCCAGCCGATCAGCAGGCGCAGCGAGTCGACGAGGCGCGGCGGCGAGCTCATGCGCTCGAAGCCGGGCTGGGTCACGTAGACGATGTTGTCGAGGTCGATGAAGAGGGCGTCGGTCGGCGTGAAGCGGCCGCCGAGGCCGAGCCCGACCATCCAGCCGGAGCCGGCGCCGAAGGGGTGGACGCCGGCGGTGAGCATCGTGTAGGTGCGCCGCGACGCCAGGCGCAGGCCGAGGTTGAAGGCCGCGAGATCGGAGGTCCAGACGTCGAGGTGGACGCCGCCCTTGCGCGAGAGCGGCAGCAGGCCGATCGACGCGTCGGCGTCGTCGGCGTAGTTGACGAGCCCGAGCTGGAGGCCGTCGACGCGCCCGCGGGTGACGTTGACGAGGCCGATCGACGCGCCGCGCAGCGCCCCCGAGGTGTTGACCATCCCGAGCTGGAACCCGCGCATCTCGCGGGCGTGGTTGGCGACGCCGCCGAGCTGGACGCCGCGCAGCTCGTTGGCGTAGTTGAAGACGCTCGTCAGCTGGGCGCCGCGCATCTCGGTCTTCGCGGTGTTGGCGATGACCGACCACTGGAGGCCCTCGAAGGCGCCGTCGACGATCGTCAGGCCGGCGGCGCCCTGGAGGCCGACGCCGTCGCCCATGAGGCGCGTGACGCCGGCGGCGAGCTGTGCCCCGCTGAGCCGCTCGTGGATCGTCGACGCGGCGAGGGCGAGGTCGAGCCCCTCGATCTGGGCGACGGCGCTGGTGCCGAAGGAGATCGACGCGTGGTTGAGGAGGCGGGCGTCGCCGTGCTCGGCGTTGGTCGAGAGCTTCGGCGTCAGGCCGATGTTGAAGGGCACGAGCTTGGGCTGCGGCAGCACGGGCGTCGGCGCCGGCGTCGTCCCGCGCGAGGTCGTCGCCTCGGCGTCGATCTTCTTGAGGTCGCCGGCGTCGAGCACGACGGCGCCGCCGTCCTTGACGCGGACGCTCGCCCGCCAGAGCGCGGCGCCGTCGTCGACGGTGACGCGGTAGCTGCCGGGCTCGAGGGCGAGGGCGATCGAGCCGGCGCCCTTGGGCTTGTGGAGCTCGGCCTCGAGGTTGCCGCGCTCGTCGCGGACGAAGACGCGGCCGCCGATCTCGGCGGCGAGCTCGAGGGTCGCGGTCGCCTCGCGGAGGTCGGTCATCACGAGGTCGCCGCTGCCGGCGAGCTGGATCTCGTAGGCCGCGTGCTGCGGCCCGCCGCGGGTGCCCTCGGTCCGCGCGAGGGTCTCGTCGAAGGCGAACTGGTAGGCCTCGTTGAGGGTCACCTGGCGGTCGCGGTTGATGTCGGCGGCGCCGCGCAGGCCGGTGACGAGGTAGTGGGTGAAGAAGGAGCCGCGGATCCGGTCGGACTCCTGCGCGGCCTCGTCGGCGGAGCTCGAGGTGAGGAAGGCGTGGCCGCTGACGGTCGGCCCGCCGACGAGGAAGGGCTCGCGCTTCTTGCCGCCCTTGAGGCGGGTGAACGCCCCGGACGCGCACGAGTCGAGGATGGCGATCCGGACGTCAGCCGGGACCGCGTCGATCATCGTGCGGAGCTGGCGGTAGTCGACGAGCTGCTCGCCGATCAGCAGGCCGGTCTCGTCGGAGTGGCCGGAGTAATAGAAGATCAGCTCGACGCGCTCGCCGGCGGCCTGGGCCTTGCGGACGCGCTCGGCGATCCGCTCGAAGCCGCGGCGCAGGCCGACGACGTCGGGGTCGTCGAGGAGCAGGCGATCCTCGTAGGCGACGCCGCCGAGGTCGGCGAGGACCTTCGACAGCGCCTTGGCGTCGCTGCCGGCGTAGCGCAGGCGGGCGCGCTCGCGGCCGCCGTC
>JAGQIT010001364.1 GCA_020431135.1 Myxococcales bacterium
CGACCCGGTTGTAGACGTTGAACCACTCCGGGTGGTGGCCGTCGCGCTCGGCGACCAGGGCGACCCGGCTCATGAACCCCCAGGCCTCGGAGAAGTCGGCGAAGCGGAAGGTCTTCGAGATCGCGTCCCGCCCGTGGACCTGCGTCCAGCCGGAGAGCGAGGCGAGGGCGTCGGCGCGGTGCGCTGGGCTGAGCTTCTCGATCATGGATCCTCGTGGGCGTTGGCCGCGCTGACCCTAGCACGGCCGGCCCAGAGCAGCCGGCCCAGAGCAGCCTGGATCGGCCCTCTGGCCCGCCTGCGCGCGCTCGCCTTGCGCGGCCCGGCCCGCGCGGCGATGATGGAGACCGATGCACGCTCGCCGCGGCCCGCTCCCCGCCTCCATCTCTGCCCTGGCCGCCGGCCTCGGCCTCGCCCTCGCCCTGACGAGCGCCTGTTCGAACACCACCCCGGACGCGCCGTCCGCCAAGCCCCCGGAGTCGACCCCGCCGCCGGCCTCCGAGGAGGGCGTCTCCTTCGCCAGCCCGCCGGTCGCCGAGTCGCCGGAGGAGGAGCCGCCGGCGGCCGACCCCGCGCTCGACGCCCGGATCAAGGAGAAGCACGGCCAGAGCTGCCGCTTCGCCCGGGCCTGCGGCGACGACCTGATCGGCGTCGACTGCAACGCCGCCGCCGACGGCCCGTACCACTATGTGCGCCGCGCGGACCTCGAGATCATCGCCTCCTGCGGCGGCGCGTGCATGGCCGGCGGCTGCACGAACTGCCCGCCGAAGGAGTGGACCTGCGGCCCTGACTACTACGAGGAGTAGCCGTGTTCATCCTCCCCGTCGTCGAACGCTACGCCCGCCGCCGCCTCAACGCGCTCGGCATCCGCAGCCGCTACGTCGAGACCCCGCAGGCGCGGATCCATCTCTACGAGCACCGCGCGGCGGACGTCGACGGCCCGCCGATCGTCATCTTCCACGGCCTCGGCGCCTCGGCGACCTCGTTCGGCCCGGTGATGGCGATGCTGCGCCAGGCGAGCCCGCGGATCCTCGCGCCGGAGGCCCCTGGCCACGGCTTCAGCCGCCCCTACGGCGCCCGCTTCGGCCTCGGCGATCTCCTCGCCAGCCTCAGCGCCGTGCTCGAGCGCGAGCTCGACGAGCCGGCGATCCTCGTCGGCAACTCGCTCGGCGGCGCGATGGCCATGCGCTACGCCAGCCTCTACCCGGAGCGCGTCGCCGGCCTCGTTCTCGCCTCCCCCGCCGGCGCGCCGCTCCCCGACGACCTCTTCCGCGAGCTCGTCGGCAAGTTCCAGATCCAGAGCCTGCGCGACGCCCACGAGCTCCTCTCGCGCCTCTACCACCGGCCGCCGTGGTTCCGCGCGCTGCTCACCCCGGACATCCGCCGCCACTTCCGCAGCCCCTTCTTCCGCGACCTCCTCGAGTCCTTCAATCAGAGCGACGCCCTGACGCCGGAGGAGCTGACGAAGATCCACGCGCCGACGCTGCTCCTGTGGGGCCGCAGCGAGCGCTTGCTGCCGCCGGCGAGCCTCGACTTCTTCCGCGCCCACCTCCCGGAGCACGCGGAGATCGTCGAGCCCGACGACTTCGGCCACTGCCCGAACCTCGACCGTCCGCGCGCGCTCGCCGAGCGGATCGCGTCGTTCGCGAGGTCTCTTAAGACCTGACTTTCAGGTCATCCGGTCTGTCGCGTAGCGCTGACTCTCCGCGCTCCGAGTCGAAGCCGACCTGACCTCGCGGCCAGCCGGGTCGTCGACGAGCGCGACACTACGCGCCAGGAATGTCGGTTTTCAATGAGGCGCGCCCTCGAGCACAGAGGCCGGCGCGCGGCGTGCTCCGCGGCCGGCCAACTAGGCCCTTCAAAGACCGTCGCGATCCCTCGACCTTCGCCGAGGAAGCGCGCCTGGAAGGACGTGACGCGGTCTAGGCCGCGGTCTCCGCCGAGGAGTGCTGCGAAACGATCGGCGTCGCCCGCGGCCACTCGATCTTGTGCTTGATGATCCGCCGCTTGAGC
>JAGQIT010000137.1:0-2370 GCA_020431135.1 Myxococcales bacterium
CAAGGACCCGTCGAAGGTCGACCGCAGCGCCGCCTACTACGCGCGCTACATCGCCAAGAACCTCGTCGCCGCCCGCCTGTGCTCGCGCGTCGAGGTCCAGCTCGCCTACGCGATCGGCGTCGCCCGCCCGGTCAGCATCGCCGTCGAGACCTTCGGCACCGGGACGATCAGCGACGAGGCGCTCGCCGATCTCGTCGAGCACCACTTCGACGCCCGCCCGGCGTCGCTGATCCGCGAGCTCGACCTCCTCAAGCCGATCTTCTTCCAGACCGCGGCCTACGGCCACTTCGGCCGCAACGAGCCGGGCTTCACCTGGGAGCGCACGGATCGCGCTGAGGCCCTCGCCGACGCCGCCAAGGGCAAGGCGTCCTAGTCTCGAACGACGCGGACGAGCGGCGGGCGGGGGCTTCGGCTCCCGCCCGTTTTGTATATGTCAGCTGTCATGTGTCGCGGACGTCCGCGACGCTCGGCGCGAGCTCCGGTCGACGCCGCGACGCGGCGCCGCTCGACCGCCGCGGCGCCGCGGCGCAGGCGCGCGCGAGCGAGCATATGGTTCTCGGGACATGTCTCGTTGGTGACGTCAGCGATCGCGGGTTGACGTCGTTGAGATCCCACGACATCGATCGTTGCGCGGAGCCGTGAGGACGTCAGCGCGAGCGAAAGAGAGCACCGCGAGTAAGCCTGCAAACGCCAGGTACGCGGAGTCGTGGACATACATGGATCGACCCTGAGCATGCGATCGTCCCCGGCGATCAGGGGATGAAGGCTGAGCAATTGTTCGAACTCATTTTTCGTCGGTGGGTCGACATCGCGCCGAAGGACCTGCGCATTGTTTCTTTTCGGTCCCTCTGCGCGCTGCTGATATAGTCGAAGGCCGAATCGCTGTTGCTTTCTCGACAAGGTTGAACGTGACGCATGACTGACGCGATCACTCGCTACGATCTGCCACAGACGGCGATCCCCCGCCGTTGGTACAACATCCAGGCTGACCTCCCGCGGCCGCTGCCGCCGGTGCTTCACCCGGCCACGCACGCGCCCATCGGTCCCGACGACCTCGCGCCGCTCTTCCCCGGCGCGCTGATCCAGCAAGAGGTCAGCACCGAGCGCTACATCGACATCCCGGACGAGGTCCGCGAGATCTACAAGCTCTGGCGGCCGACGCCGCTGATCCGCGCGCGCCGCCTCGAGAAGGCGCTCGATACCCCCGCGCACATCTACTACAAGTACGAGGGCGTCTCGCCGAGCGGGAGCCACAAGCTCAACACCGCCGTCGCCCAGGCCTATTACAACAAGGCCGCCGGCGTGCAGGGCCTGACCACAGAGACAGGCGCGGGCCAGTGGGGGACGGCGCTGTCGATCGCCTGCAACTTCGTCGGCCTCCCGCTCGAGGTCTTCATGGTCAAGGTGAGCTTCCAGCAGAAGCCCTACCGCCGCGTGATCATGCAGTCCTTCGGCTCGAGCGTCCAAGCGAGCCCGAGCGACACCACCGACGCCGGGCGTGCGGTGCTCGCCCAGGACCCGGACACCACGGGCTCGCTCGGCATCGCGATCAGCGAGGCGGTCGAGGTCGCGGCGAAGAGCGGCGGGACCAAGAAGTACGCGCTCGGCTCGGTCCTCAACCACGTCCTCACGCACCAGACGGTCATCGGCCAGGAGGCGCTGGCGCAGATGGAGCTCGCCGGCGAGTTCCCGGACGTCGTCGTCGCCTGCGCCGGCGGCGGCTCGAACCTCGGCGGCATCGCGCTGCCCTTCATCCACCTCAACCTGACGGCGGGCAAGAACACGCGGATCCTCGCCACCGAGCCGGCGGCCTGCCCGAGCCTCACCCGCGGCGTCTACGCCTACGACTTCGGCGACGCGATCGGCATGACCCCGCTGATCAAGATGCACACCCTCGGCCGGCGCTTCATCCCGCCGCCCGTCCACGCCGGCGGCCTGCGCTACCACGGCATGGCGTCCATCATCTCGGAGCTCTACGACCAGCGGATGATGGAGGCGACGGCGATCGGTCAGGTCGAGACCTTCAAGGCGGCGATGACCTTCCTCCGCGCCGAGGGCATCGTCCCGGCGCCGGAGCCCTCGCACGCGATCGCCGGGGTCATCCGCGAGGCCCTCGCGGCCAAGGAGTCGGGCGAGAAGAAGGTGATCCTCTTCCACCTCTGCGGCCACGGCCACTTCGACATGTCGGCCTACGACGCCTTCGTCTCGGGTCAGCTCCACGACTACGAGTACCCGCAGGAGCTGATCGACGCGGCGATGGCCGATCTCCCGCAGGTCGAGGACCCGACCCAGGCCTCTTAGGTCGGACGTAGGAGAGCGCGCCCGCGGCTCGTGCTGCGGGCGCGGCCGTTCTCAGGCCTCGTTGTGGTG
>JAGQIT010000137.1:2377-2672 GCA_020431135.1 Myxococcales bacterium
CGTGGTCGGGTCGCGCTGCGGCTGAGGAAGACCCAGTCCCAGAGCGGCGAGGAGATCCCGTAGTTGCCCGCGCCGTCGGCGTGGTGCCGCAGGTGATGGCGGCGAAGGGCGCGGCCCAGGCGGCTCTTCGGCTGTCGGTGATGGGCGCTGTAGTGGACCCACTCGTAGAGGAGGTAGCCGACGAGCTGTCCGGCGAGGAGCGGCGACCAGGCGTCGGTGAGCGCGACGTCGACGGCGAAGAAGAGGGCGACGAGGCTGCCGGCTTGGAGCGGCGTAGCGACCAGGCGTCGGCGAT
>JAGQIT010001365.1 GCA_020431135.1 Myxococcales bacterium
ACCGGCTGCCCGCCGCGTTGGCCGAGGAAGACGAGGCTCGCCGCCCCGCGCCCGATCGGCTCGATCAGCTGGACTCCTGGGATCGATAACGCCAGTGACACTGGAGGTCCCGTCCGCGCGCAGCGGGGAAGAGGGAGCCCGAGGTTAGCACGCGGCGACGAATTGGGGGCCTGTCGGCGCGTCAGCCTCGCAGTTTCGCGCCTGACGATCGGCGCTGCGACGCGGCGTCACGGTCGCGGTCGGCGTGCCGGCACCCGTGCAGGAGTCCGCGCGATCGCGCGGCGGCGGCCGCTCGCCGGGCGCATGTCCGCGAATGGGTTCTGTCTCTTTGGTCAGGTCATCTCAGCGGCCGCGGCTCGGCTGCGGGCCCGCGTCCGGATGGCGGGTCGCGGGTTGCCAGGAATCGTGAATGATCACGAAGGGGGCGCGTTGGCGAGCGGCGTGCTTGGGATCGGCGCATGCTGACCCGCACCTACTCCGCGAGCATCTTCGGCGTCGACGCCTTCCTCGTCACGGTCGAGGCCTCCGTCGGCCTCGGCCTCCCGTGCCTGACCCTGGTCGGGCGGGCGACGGGCGCCCTCGTCGAGGCCCGCGAGCGGGTGAAGAGCGCCCTCGGCCACTGCGGCCACGCGATCGCGCCGCGCAAGCAGATCGTCAACCTCGCCCCCGCGGACGAGCGCAAGGAGAGCCCCGGGATCGATCTCGCGGTCGCGGCCGGGCTCCTCGCCGCCCACGGGGTGATCCCGCCGGAGCGCCTCGAGCGCGAGGTGCTCCTGTGGGGGGAGCTCGCGCTCGACGGCGTCGTCCGTCCGGCGGTCGGGACCCTGGTGATCGCGGAGTGCGCTCGCCGGGAGGGCTTTCGGGCGATCGCCGTCGCCGAGGCGAGCGCGGCCGAGGCGAGCCTCCTCCCGGGGATCGAGGTGTGGCCCGTACGCGATCTCGCCCAGCTCGTCGCCCACCTGCGCGGCGAGGCGCCGATCGCCAAGGCGGCGGCCGATCCCGAGATGATCGCACGCCCGCCGCCGCAGACCCTCGACATGGCGGATGTCCGCGGACTCGTCCTCGCGCGCCGGGCGATCGAGGTGATGGTCGCGGGCGGCCACAACCTCCTCCTCCACGGGCCGCCGGGCGTCGGCAAGACGATGCTCGCGCGGCGGGCCGCGGCGCTCTTCCCCGACCTCGAGCGTGAGGCGGCGATCGAGGTGACGAAGATCCACGGGATCCTCCGCGGGCGCCGCGAGCGGGACGGCCTGACGTCGCTGCAGACGCGGCCGCCCTTCCGCGCGCCGCACCACACGGTCAGCGCGGCCGGGCTCCTCGGCGGCGGCGCGCCGCTGCGACCCGGCGAGGTCAGCCTCGCCCACCGCGGGCTCCTCTTTCTCGACGAGCTCCCGGAGTTCGGACGGACCTGCCTAGAGGGCCTGCGTGAGCCGCTCGAGGACGGCGCGGTCAACCTCGTCCGGGCGAGCGCCAACCTCCACCTGCCGGCGCGCTTCCAGCTGATGGCGGCGATGAACCCGTGCCCCTGCGGCTACCTCGGCCACCCGGAGCGGACCTGCGTCGACACGCCGGG
>JAGQIT010000138.1:0-979 GCA_020431135.1 Myxococcales bacterium
TGATGGAGACGATCGGCTCGGGCGCCGTGTCGACGACCTTCCGCGACGTCCAGAACAGCGACGTCGCCCTCCTGACCGGGACCAACACGACCGCCAACCACCCGGTCGCCGCGACCTTCATCAAGCAGGCGGCGAAGCGCGGGACCAAGATCATCGTCGTCGATCCCCACCGCCCGGACATCGCCGACCACGCCTACCGCTACGTCCGCATCCGCCCCGGCACCGACGTCGCCTTCTACAACGGCGTGATGCACGAGCTCATCCGCCGCGGCCTCGTCGACGAGGCGTTCATCGCCGCGCGGACCGAGGGCTTCGAGGCCCTCAAGGCGACCATCGACAGCTACCCGCCAAAACTCGCGGCGCAGATCGCCGGCGTCACCGAGGAGGAGATCGTCGACGTCGCGAAGACCTTCGGCGAGGCCGAGGCGGCGCTCGTCTTCTGGGGCATGGGCATCGCCCAGCACACCCACGGCACCGACAACGCGCGCTGCCTCATCGACCTCGTCCTGATGACCGGCAACGTCGGCCGCCCGGGCACGGGGCTCCACCCGCTCCGCGGTCAGAACAACGTCCAGGGGGCGAGCGACGCCGGTCTCATCCCGATCGTCTACCCCGACTACCAGAGCGTCGGCGACCCGGCGGTGCGCGCCAAGTTCGAGGCCGCCTGGGGCACCGAGCTCGATCCCAAGGCCGGGCTTACGGTCGTCGAGATCATCGGCGAGGCGCTCAAGGGCGACATCAAGGGGATGTACGTGATGGGGGAGAACCCCTTCATCTCCGACCCGAACTCGAACAAGGTCCGCAAGGCGCTCGCCGCCCTCGACTTCCTCGTCGTCCAGGACATCTTCCTCACCGAGACCGCGGAGTTCGCCGACGTCATCCTGCCGGCGTCGAGCTTCTTCGAGAAGCGCGGGACCTACACCAACACCGACCGCCGCGTGCAGATCGGCCGCCCGGTGCTCGAGCTCCCCGGCGACGC
>JAGQIT010000138.1:1042-17937 GCA_020431135.1 Myxococcales bacterium
GAGTTCAGCTCGGTCGACGAGGTCTTCGCCGAGTTCTGCGGCCTCACGCGCAACTACCAGGGCCTGACCTACGCGCACCTCGGGCGCGAGGGCAAGCTGTGGCCGTGCCCCGATCCCGAGGGCAGCGACGGCACGGTCGTGCTCTTCACCGAGGCCTTCCCGAGCGGCAGGGGCAAGATGGTCGCCGCCGAGTTCGCGCCGCCGGCCGAGCTCCCCGACGACGAGTACCCGATCATCCTGACGACGGGGCGCCTCCTCGAGCACTGGCACACCGGGACGATGACGCGGCGCTCCGCCGCCCTCGGGGCGATCGAGCCCGAGCCCTACGCGAGCGTCCACCCCGAGACCCTCCAGAGCCTCGGGATCGCCGACGGCGAGTGGGTCAGCGTGTCGTCGCGGCGCGGCTCGATCAGCCTGCGCGTGCGCGCGAGCAAGGCCCCGGGGATCGGCGCGGTGTTCATCCCGTTTTGCTGGCGCGAGGCCGCGGCCAACGTCCTCACGAGCGACAAGCTCGACCCCTACGGCAAGATCCCGGAGTTCAAGTTCTGCGCCGTGAGGATCGAGCGCGCCGATCCGGAGGACGCGGCCGCGCCGGCGGCCGAGTGAGCCGATGATCGAGCTCGCGCTCTTCGTCGCCGCGGTCGGCTACGGCGCCTTCCGCCTGATGCGCTCGCAGTCGGCCGCCCGCCGCTACCTCGAGGAGGGCAAGGACGACGGCCCCCTCGAGCTCGGTCACCTGACACCGTCGCTGCGCCGCCTGGCCCTCGAGACGAGGACGCTGCGGATCTCGCTCGAGAGCCCGATCCGGGCGCTGCGCGAGCTCCTCCACGCCGACCTCACGCGGACGCAGGAGGACATCGACGCTGTCGACCACGCGCTGATGGAGGCGACCCGCCAGGTCAGCGACTGGCTCGTCGTCGTCGACCGCCTGTCGGAGAGCGACCGCCAGCGCCTCGACGACGTCGGCGGCACGCCGGAGCCGGTGCGCGCGGTGCTCAACGCCGAGCACGGCGGCTTCGAGCGCTCGCGCTTCCGCGTCGACGGCCAGCCGACCTTGGATGTCCGCCTCGAGAACCTGGGCAAGGAGCTCGCGCGGATCGAGGCGGCGCTGCAGGTGCGCTCGCGGATCTATCGTTGAGGCGTTGAGGCGTTGAGGGCGCCTCCGACGATTGACAGCGGGCCCGCGGGCGCCGACGCTTGGGCCATGTCCTCGACGCTTGTCGCCTGCCCGACCTGCGCGGAGCTCGTCCGCGAGAACGACACACGCTGCCCGCATTGCGACGGCGCGCTCAGCCGCGGCTCGGCGGCGCGGCGGCGGGCGGCGGCGGTGCTGATGGGCCTCGGCCTCAGCGCCTGCGTCGCCCAGCCGGCCTACGGCGTCCCCGACACCGAGACCCAAGGCGCGACGACGGAGAGCTCGACCTCCGAGGGCGCGACCGACACGGACACCAGCGGCAGCGGCTCGGCGAGCGAGGGGAGCTCGACGACCGCCGGCACCGACTCGGACACGGGGACCAGCGGGACCACCGACATGTCGACGACGGCGGAGCCGGCCTATGGCGTCCCGGAGACGACCATGGGCGGCGCGGCGCCGGACGCCGACAAGGCTGGCTGAGCCGGCGGGGGACGTCGTCCGCCGGCCGCGAGGCGGCTCGGTGACCGTTTGGCGTGTGCTCTCGCGCGCCGGCCGTCAGAAAGCCGCCGCTCCGGGCGTAGCGCCGCTCCTGGCGGACGTGCGCGGACAGCCTCTTCGCTCCGGCCGCGCGTGATGGCGGGTGGTAGTTTTTGGCCATGCCTCGACTTGGCCTGAACCTCGCGGCCCTCGCCGCGTTCGCGGTCGCCTCGGGCGGCCTCGGCTGCAACGGCAAGGGCGACGAGCCGACCGCGACCGCGGGCGAGAGCGGCACCGACTCGGACGCCGGCACAAAGACCGGCGGCACGGAGACCGCGACGGACTCGAGCGGCACCGAGACGAGCGGGACCGCGACGAGCGGGACCGAGACGAGCGGGACCGAGACGAGCGCGGCCGAGACCGACACGGACACCGGCGACACCGACGGCGACATGTACTCCGGCGAGTGCTCGATCACCGTCGTCGATCACAGCGAGAGCTGCGCTGGCTGCCCGATCGTCAACGACCTGCGGATCCGCTGCGACGACTGGGAGTTCGGCGCGCCCGGGCTGCGCGTCGCCCCGGCCCCCGACAGCGACGCGATCTACGTCGTCACCTCGAGCTCGGACTACGCGTGGTTCGGCGCCCTGACGCCGGACGGCGGCGGCGCGCTCGAGGAACTCCCGGAGCCCTTCGACCGCAAGGTCCTCTACCTCGCGCAGGACCCCGCCGGGAGCCCGTTCATCGCCACCGATCAGACGCAGGTCGGCGACGGCTACGCGGGCGGCGTCGTGCTCTACGACGCGCTCATGGGCGGCGAGGAGCTCGTCTTCGACAACCCGAACAAGTACTCGCCGCTCATCGACGCGGAGTTCGACAGCCTCGGCCGCGCCCACCTGTGGATCATCACCGACGCGCCCGACGAGCGCACCGAGTTCATCCGCGGCCCCGGCCCCGACGGCGCCTGGAGCTCGACGCCGGCGCCGGTCCCCGGCACGACCGGCTGGCAGCGCTACGGCCTGACCGCGGACGGCGACTCGGTGGCCCTCGACTTCGCCGAGAACCCGGCGAACACCTACCGCCTCTTCGCCGACGAGGGGATGGGCGCCTATGCCATCAGCTCGAGCTTCGGATCGCAGTACCCCGGCGCCTACGCCCACACCGTGCCGCCGGCGCTGCCGACCCTCGCGGGCGCCGGCCCGCGCTACCTGGTCTATAGCTCGCACGACACCGGCTTCCGCGTCGCCGCGCCGAGCCAAGACGGCTTCGACGAGCTGATGATCGCGACGCCGGGGCTCGTCCACTTCAGCTGCCTCGACGGCTACGACGGCGAGCCCGGGAGCTGCCCCGACACCTGTGACGAGGTCACCGAGGGGATCTACGAGCGCCAGGTCGCGGTCGCCCGCACCCAAGACGGGCGGGTGTGGGCGGCCTACGGCGTCGCTCACATCGACCAGACCCGCGCCTTCACCGAGGGCTGCGACGAGGAGGTCGGCTGCTGGTGCAACTTCGACGTGACGCGCGACGACAGCTGGGGCGAGATCGTCCTCCTCCGCGTCGACGTCGCCGCCGGCGAGGCCGTCGAGGTCATGCGCGTCGACACCCTCGACGCGGATCTCTGGAACACGTTCGTCGACTACCGCGAGAGCCCCAAGACCTTCGACATGCGCGCCTTCGGCGACGCGCTGGCGATCGGCGCCCGCGTGCGCCAGCCCGGCGGGCAATTCCTCGTCCCCGACATGCGCCTGCTCCGGATCGACACGACGCAGCTCCCGTGAGCGCCCGGCGCTACTCGAGGGTCAGGCGGAGGAGCGGCGGACCCGGGTCGGTGGTCGCCCCGCGGAGCATCACGCCCTTGTCGTGAGTCGGCTCGAGGCCGATGTAGACGGCGCCCGGGACGTTGAGCTGCCCCGGCGGGAGCTGCCAGACGATCCAGTCGTTCGGGAACACCTCTCCCTGGTCGCCGGCGAGGAGGAGCGTGCGCTCGGGGGCGCTCGACTCGAGGCTGACGGCGTCGAAGGGCGCGGCGAGCCAGACCTCGCCGGTCTGCGGCAAGTCGGTCACATTGTCGGCGACCTGGACGTGGAGCTCGGCGGCGGTGAGCGTCAGCCCGGCGAGCGCCGCCGGGACGTCGAAGCGCAGGAAGGGGTGGGCGGGTCGCTGCTTGCCGGCGGCGTTGTTGACGTTGACGTCGATCATCATCAGGCCAGCGAGGCCGCTGTTGTTGATCGCGTCGGCGTCGGCGGTGCACTCCGCGGGCGGGCCGTGGTTCGGCACCTCCTGCGTGGCCAGGAAGACGCAGGTGCCGATCGCCGCCGGGATGTCATAGACGCCCGGTTCAGCGCCGCCGGTGGTCGTCGAGGTCGTCGAGGCGCTCGGGTCGGCGGTCGTCGTCGGATCGCCCGTCAGAGAGGTCTCCGCGCCGGTGGTCTCCGCGCCGGTGCTCGCGTCGGAGGTCGCGCTCGCGGAGGTCGCCTCGGCGCTCGTGCTGCTCTGCGAGCTCGCGCCTTGTGACGCGGTCGTGGTCGCCTCGTCGAAGGCGGGGTTGTCGACGACGCAGCCGGAGATCGCCGCGAGCGCGAGCGCCTGGAGCGGGGGCGAGGCGTGCATCGCCCGACTATCGCTGCGCGCGGGCGGAGCTGTCCACTGCGCAGCGGGTGGCGAGCTCGGTGCCGTCGAAGGAGCCGCGGCTCAGGGGATCTCGACGACCACGCCGAGGCTCTCGACGCCGGTCTTCGCCGCCGCCGCGATCGCCCAGGACCCGGAGCCGAGCGCGAGCCCCTCGGTCGACGCCGGGACGATCTGGTCGAGGAGCCAGGTGTCGCCGCTGCGGAAGTAGACCGTGTAGGCGCGGAGCTCGTCGGCCTCGTCGTGGCTCAGCCAGGCGGTGGCGCCGTCGAGGTCGACGGTCGGCGGCGCCACCGTGTCGCCCGCGGCGCTCGCCAGCGCCGGCGTGAGGGCCGGCTCGTCGTAGTAGTCGGCGGCGAGCACCCCCGCGAAGCCCTGCCAGTCGTCGACCAGCGGCTCGACGCTGAAGTAGATGTTGCCGCGCGCGCCGGCGTCGGCCTGCGCGCGCGTGAGGTCGAGCTGGAGGAGGAACTCGTCGAGGCTCCACTCCGCGCCGCTGCCGAGCTTGCTCAGGTAGTTGCCGGCGAAGATGTGGCGGCCGCCGGTGGTCACGCTCGCCCACCAGGCGACGAGGACGTCGTAGGCCTGCTTGGGGTAGGTCGTCGGCCAGTAGAGCTGCGGCGCCAGGTAGTCGACCCAGCCCTCGTCGAGCCACTTCAGCGGGTCGGCGTAGAGCCCCTCGTACTGGTCGAAGCCGCTGATCCCCGCCGGGATCCCCGGGCGGTAGATGCCGAAGGGGCTGATCCCGAAGCGGACCTCGGGGCGGACGTCGGCGACCAGGGCCCCGACCGCCTCGACCATGGCGTCGACGTTGTGTCGCCGCCAGTCGGCGCGGCTGAGGTCGCCGCCGCCGTCCTTGTAGGCGCCCCAGGTGAGGCCGTCCGGGAAGTCCTCGTCGGTCGGGTAGGGGTAGAAGTAGTCGTCGAAGTGGACGCCGTCGACGTCGTAGCGGCTGATGATGTCGTCGATCACCGCGAGGAGGTGGTCCTGGACCGGCGCCGCGCCGGGATCCATCCACAGGTAGGTGCCGTAGACGTGGGCGTGCTCCGGGTGGGCGAGGGCGACGTGCGGCTCGGCGAGCGGCGCGTTGGCGGTCGCGGCCGCCCGGTAGGGGTTGAGCCAGGCGTGGACCTCGAGGTTGCGGGCGTGGGCGGCCGCGACGGCGACGGCGAGCGGATCCCAGCCGGGATCCTCGCCCTGGGTCCCGGTCAGCGAGCGGCTCCAGGGCTCGAGCTGCGACGGGTAGAGGGCGTCGCTCTCGGGGCGGACCTGGAGGAAGACCGAGTTGAGGCCGGCGTCGGCCATCGCGTCGAGGATGTCGAGGAGCTCCTCCTCCTGGGCCGCGGCACTCAGCCCCGGGGCGCTCGGGAAGTTGATGTTGAAGACCGTCGCCACCCAGGCGCCGCGGAGCTCGCGGGGGTGGCCGACGGGCTCGAGGATCGCGTCGTCGCCGGTGGTCCCGGTGTCGGTGTCGCTGCTCGCCGAGGTCGCGGTCGTCCCGGAGGTCGCGGTGGCCGAGGCGCTCCCGCTCGTCGTCGTCGCGGTGGCCGAGGCGCTGGCGGCCGTCGTCGCGCTCCCCGCGGTCGCGTCGCCGGTGGTCCCGGTCGAGCCCTCGCTCGCGGTCGCGCTCATGTCGTCGCCGGCGCAGGCGGCTGCGAGGCTGAGGGCGGCGAGGAGGGCGAGGGCACAGAGGCGGGGGCGGATCGCGCGATATCGCACCATAGGCCGGAGGGTAGCCGCGACCTCGGGGCCTGTACAGCGGCGATCGCCCGCTCGAGGCATAGTGGCCGGCGATGAGCGACGGCAGCGACGGCAGCGACGAGCGCCTCACCTTCCTCGATCGGGTGATGCGCGCCCAGGGCCGCGGCGGCTCGGCGGCGACGATCCTGATGATCGTCGGCGTCGCCGGGGTGCTCTTCGGCGCCAGCGGGCTCCTCTCGATCGCCCGCCAGCCCTGGGACCTCGACGCCGCCTCGCCGGTCGCCGAGAGCATCGACAGCGACTGCGGCCCCTTCACCGGCGGCGCCTTCATCATCGACGTCGACGGCGAGAGCCTGCGCTGCGGCGGCTCGGACACCAAGTGCGGCTGGGAGGGGCCGGTCGCCGTCGCCTACGACCCCGACGCGCCCGCGCGCTGCCGGGTGGCGAGCAACGTCGATCGCCTCAGCGACTACGAGCGCAACATGCTCGTCCTCGATCTTGTGTTTCTCCTCGCCTTCATCGCCGGGGCCTCCTATCGGCGCAGCGAGGCGCTGCGCATGGCCGACATCGTCGACGGCGGCGCGGCGCGCCTCGGCAGGCGCCGACGGCTGCGGCGGATCGCTGGCCTCTGCCTCGTCGCCGCGGCGCTCGGGGGCAACCTCTTCGCGCTCCTCTTCGTCCTCGGCGCGGGTTGAGCCGCAGCGTCGGGTCGGTCACCGCGATCTTCATCAAACGTCCGGTGACGCGACGCGGCGTCGCTGCTCCGCTGCACTGACGAGCCACGGGCGACGAGGCGACGAGGCGAACACGACGGATGGCGCGGCCGAGGGCCGACGATCGCGGGCGAGACCACGCGCCGACCTGCGGCGCAGCCGTAGCTCGCGGCCGAGGAGTCGCGTAGGTCGGCGCGTGGTCTCGCGCCGTAATCGTCGGGGTTCTCGGCTTCGCCGAAGCGCCGCCGTGCTGGGTGTCGTGGAAGCTTGGTCGGAGGCGAGCGTCGGCGAGGGCACGCGAGACGCCTGCCGACCTGTATGACCGCCTCCTGGCGGGGCTGCGGAGGGCCCCTCCAAAGCCATGAGGCGCGGGCGCCCGGCGTCGCGTATCCTCGGGGGGATGCGACTCGGGTCCTCTGCCCGCGTGACCGCGGTCTCCCTCGCCCTCGCCGGCTTCGCGCTCGGCGTCGGCGGCTGCGACGATGGGGGCGAGGATCCGCTCGCGGTCGAGACCCTCCAGCGCGTCGCCCGGGCCCAGGGGGACGCCGTCGGCCAGGGCTTCGCCGGCGTCTACGCGCTCGCCGGCGAGCCCGGTCCCTGCGACTGCCCGGAGGTCGAGAACCTCGGGGATCTCTGCGCCATCCTCAACGTCGACGTCCCGGTGCTCCCGGCGACGGTCAGCCACTACGACGGGCTCGTGGTCGTCGAGATCGGCGGGACGATCGCGCTGATCGGCGCCGTCGAGGCCGACGGCGCGTTCGCTACGGCGTCGATCCTCAACGCCGGCCTCATCGGCGCCGACGGGGATCTTCTCAGCCGCTTCGACGGCAGCTTCGACGGGGAGGGCGGCGTCCAGGGCGAGCTTGTGACCCGCCTCGTCGCGGACTTCTTCGGCGAGGCGATCGACTGCCGGGCGAGCTCGACGCTGACGAATCTATCCCTCTAAACGCCGTACCAAGGGCCTTGCGGCGGTGCGCGGAATCGCCCAAGATGCCGGCGTGCGCGCGCTCTCCCGCTCCCTCCTCTCGCTGACGGTGGCCCTCGCGGCCGCGGCCTGCGGCGACGACAGCAGCTCGACGACCGCCGGGGCGACCGACGGCGCGACGACCACGGGCGACGCTTCGGGGACCTCCCTTGCGACGACGACGACGACGGCGACGACGGCGACGTCCACGACGAGCGGCGCGGGCTCGGAGAGCGACGGCTCGACGAGCGCGGCGAGCACGTCGACGTCCGACGACAGCGCGACGACGGGGAGCAGCGCGGCGACCGGGGACAGCGCGAGCACTGGGGACAGCTCGACGAGCGGGTCGACGAGCGGCGGATCGTTCTGCGGCGACGGGATCCTCGACGGCGACGAGGAGTGCGACGACGGCCCGAACAACGCCGACGACGCGGCTTGCACGGGCGCCTGCACGAACGCGGTCTGCGGCGACGGCCTCGTCTACGCCGGCGTCGAGGCCTGCGACGACGGCGACGACGACGCGGAGAACTACTGCGACAACGCCTGCGAGCTCACCGGCACCCAGTTCCTCTGGCAGGACGTCATCGCCGAGGGGGGGACCTCGAAGGCCGGCCGCGGGATCGCCATCGACGGCCTCGGCGACGGCGTGATCGTCGGTTACCGCGGCCCGGCCAACGAGGAGCACCTGTGGCTGCGCAAGTACAGCCCGGCGGGCGACGTGATCTGGGAGCAGGAGCACGGGGCCAAGAGCCAGGGCGAGGGCGTGGCGATCGGCGTCGCCGACGGGATCTGGGCGGTCGGCAGGACGAGCACGATGGGCGACATCCTCGTCCTCCGCTTCAACACCGACGGCTCCTTCGTCAGCGACGACGTCGTCGACATCGAGGGGGGCTACGACCGCGCCTGGGCGGTCGTCACCGACGCCGACGGCAAGGCCTACGTCGCCGGCATGGGCGTCGTCGGCATGAACACCTGGGAGCGCCTCGTTCTCCGGGCCTACGCGGCGGACGGCGACGAGCTCTACACCGAGGTCGAGCCGGTCCCCTTCGTCACCCACGGCATCGGCATCGACCTCGCGGCGGACGGCGACCTCCTGGTCGCCGGGACATGGGAGAAGAACGGCGACCAGGACCTCTGGGTCGGCCGCTTCACCAGCGCGGGGGCGCCGGTCTGGGGCTACAATGAGGGCGACGGCGCGACCTGGGAGACCGCCTGGGACGTCGCCGTCGCCGACGACGGCTCGATCTACGCGACCGGGGGCGTCGGCGGCGGCAAGACCGACGTCTGGGTCCGCAAGCACGACCCGGAGGGCGCCGAGCTGTGGACCGTTCTCCACTCGAGCGAGGGGCTCAACGCCGACCGCGGCCACGGCATCGCGGTCGACAGCGTGGGCGACGTCGTCGTCGCCGGCGTCGAGAACGGCAACGCCTGGATCCGCAAGCTCACGGCCGCGGGCGCCGAGGTCTGGACCGAGGTCGTCGACGATGACATGTGGGCGGCGGCCAACGGCGTCGCCATCGACGACGACGATCGGATCTGGGTGACCGGGCAGCGCCTCGGCAACCGGATCTGGGTCGCGCGCATGATGCCTTGAGGCGCGTCGTCGTCGCGGAGCCGAGCGCTCCCGCGGGGGCAACGCGCCTGAGCGTTCGGACAGGACCCCGCGCGGCCTGCGGCGCGTCCCGCTGTCGCTTCGCGCCGCAGCGCCGGGACTGTTCCAACGCGCTGTCGCAGCGCCGGGCCGTGCTGGCGGCGCTCGACGGGAGCGCGGGGCGCTCGCCTTGGACGTCCTCCTAGAGGCCGCCGCGCGCCGAGAAGGTGATCGCGTTGCGGACGTTGTGGTGGACGGTGCCGAGGCAGACGCCGTAGAGCGGGTCGAGGGTCCCGTCGCACTCGCTCGCCGCGACGAACTCGGCGATGCCCTCGCCGTAGACGTTCGACGTGATGTTGTAGCGGCCGAGGGTGACCGGCGTGCCGCCGTGGCCGACCGCCTGGATGAGCGGCTCACGCAGGCGGAAGTCGAGGACGACGGGGAACGCGTGCCCGTGGTTCGCCTGCGCCTCGATCAGGTACGAGCCGTGGACCAGCGGGATCGACACGCCGTCGATGCCGACCGCCTGGAGGCCGCAGTCGTGGACCGGGTAGCCCTCGGCTGGCGTCGACAGGCCGGACAGCGCCACCGCCCGGATCCCGACGTCCTCGCGGGCGGCGTAGGGGAGGATCATGTAGCGCGAGGGGTCGGCGATGTTGACCCCGAAGCGCGCCTGGCTGTCGGCGACGAAGTCGTCGAGCGCGGCCTGCTGGGCGGCGAGGTCGCGGCCGAAATGCTCCTCGAGACAGGCGAACGATCCGGCGAGGGTGCAGCCGTCGCCGTCGCAGCTCGGGGGGGCGCCGACGTTGATGAACTGCATCGACGCGGGGTCGTCCGAGACGCTGTTGCCGATGAACTGGATCCACTGGAGGTCGCCGCCGGCGCCCTCGAGCGCGAGCGCGGTCCGGGTCTCGTCGTAGCTCTTCAGCGACGGTTGGCTGCGATCGGTCGGCGCGTCGAGGTCGTCGGCGTCGCAGGCGGGGAGTGCGGTGGCGGCGAGGAGGGCGATGAGGGGGAGCGTGGTGGTGGTCTTCATGGGAAACTCGGGAGACCACCTAGGAGAGACGACATGTGATGTCGAGTGGTTAATCAGCGCACTTTGTCCGACACGCGGAGGGGGTATTCGAGGGGTCTGCACCCCTGGCGCGATCGGGTCCTTGTCGGCCGTCCAGTCGACCTGTTTGTTGAGACATGTTCTTCGGGGGCGCCGGCGAGGGGGCGGAGAACCGCGCCTCTCGGCGCCGCCGCGGTCGTTGTCCGGCGCCCCCGCCGTGACTCACGCCGCGGGGCTCTCGGCGCGCGCTGGCGGCTCGGCGGCCGCGCGCGGAAGGGGCCGGCCTGCCGCGCGTGAGCGCGCTAGATGTCCAGGGAGACAGGTGCTACTCGTGGCGTGGGCGGCCCGCTCGGCGCCGCGATCCCGGCGGCGAGCCGCGCCCGCGGATCGTCGGTAGCGTCGCCCGGTGGTCGCGCTCGAGAGCCTCGCTATGGCGTCTGCGGCAGAGCGGCGCTGATGTCCATGCTCGCGCTCCTCCGCGGCGAACTCTCGGCGAGGGCTCGGGGGGCCTCAGACCGCGCCGCCGTGCTCGGCGAGGTAGGCCTCGATCGCCTCGCGGCGGCCGTCATCGATGATCACCGCGCCGTCGACCGTCCGGCCGTGGAGGTGCTCGACGATCTCGCGGATCGTGACGATCGGCCGGACCGGGACGTCGAGCTCGTCGGCGAGCTCAGCGACGGTGGTCCGCTCGCTGCGGCCGCGCTCCTGGCGATCGACGGCGACGACGATCCCCGCGACGCTGACCTCGGCCGTGCGCTGGAGCAGGGCGACGGCCTCGCGGATCGAGATCCCCGAGGTGATCACGTCGTCGACGATGACCACGCGCATGCCGGCCTCCGGCTTGGCGCCGACGAACCACCCGCCCTCGCCGTGGTCCTTCGCCTCCTTGCGGTCGAAGGTGTAGGCGACGTCATGGCCGGCCTTGGCGAGGGCGATCGCGGTGGCGACGGCGAGCGGCACGCCCTTGTAGGAGGGCCCGAAGACCAGGTCGCATGTGAGCTCGTGGCGGAGGATCCCGGCGGCGTAGGCCTGGCCGAGGCCGGCGATCGCCGCGCCCGTGCGGAGCTGGCCGGCGTTGATGAAGTAGGGCGAGCGCCGCCCCGACTTGAGGGTGAAGTCGCCGAAGCGGAGCACCTGGTGGCGGACGAGGAGATCGACGAAGGCCGCTTGGTAGGCTTCCATGGGCGCGCAGAGTAGCCCGGATCGCCGCTTTCGGGTCGTCCGCGATCGTATGCGTCGCAGTGTGTCGTGCGCAGCGATGCCCTCGCCGGGTGCTGGGCCCCTTCGTCCTTCGCCTCTTCTTCGGCGCGGGGCTCGTTCTCCTCGGGTTCATCCTGCCGATGATCGGCTCGGAGGCGGAGCACCTCGGCGCCGGCGGCTTTGCGCTCCTCGTCGTCGGCCTCGCCGGGCGCTCGGCGACTCGCCCGTTCAGCGACGAGCGAGCCGAGGCACGCGGCTAGGACTCCGCGCTCGCGGCGGGCAGCGGCAGGCTGATGACGAAGCGCGCGCCGGAGCGGCCGTCGGGGCGGCTCTCGGTGATGATCGTCCCGCCGTGGGCCTTGGCGATCTGGCGGCAGAGGTAGAGGCCGAGGCCGACGCCGCCGGCGTCGCGATCGCGGGCGCCGTCGAGGCGCGAGAAGGGCTCGAAGATCACCTCGCGGTTCTCGGGCGGGATCCCGGGGCCCTCGTCCTCGACGGTGATGACGACGCGGCCGCCGTCGCTCGCCGCGCGGATCGTCAGCGCGCCGTCCGGGCAGGCGCGGCGGGCGTTGGCGAGGAGGTTGGAGAGGAGGCGCTCGAGGAGCATCGCGTCGCCCTCGATCGCGAGCTCCTCGGGCTCGGCGCGGTAGTCGGCGGCGAAGCGATCGCCGAGGCGCTCGATGAGCTCGGCGACGACGATCCGCCCGCGCTCGACGCCGCCGTCGGCCGCGAGCTCGAGCTTGCCGCTGGTCAGGAGATCGCCGATCAGCGCCTCGATCTCGCGGAGGTCGTCGGTCAGCTCGCCGAGGCCGCGGCGCAGGCGATCGACGATCTGCTCATCGCGCTCGGCGCTGACCCGCTCGCGGAGGATGTCGGCGCGGTCCTCGAGGATCTCGACGAGCACCCGCATCCGCGCGACCGGGGTGCGCAGCTCGTGAGAGACGTTCGCCAGGAGGATCCGTTGGCCGGAGACGAGCCCCTCGAGGCGCTCGGCCATCCGGTTGAAGGTCGCGGCGAGGGCGTCGACCTCGTCCTTGGGGCCGCCAGAGGGCAGCGGGAGGCGGTGGCTGAGGTCGCCGTCGGCGATCTGGAGGGCGCCGTCCTCGACGGCGGCGAGGCGCCGGACGAGCGAGCGCGCGAGGGGCCAGGCGCCGAAGCCGAGGATCAGCAGGAGGCCGAGGGCGATCCCGCCGAGGACCCAGCGCGGGCGGCCGGGCTCGGCGGCGTCGGCCGTCAGGAGCGCGACGATCCGGCGATCCCCCTCCTCCATGAGCCCCCAGTGGATCAGCGGCGGCCCGAAGCGATCGCGTCGGCGGACGATCGGCTTGCCGTTGTGGAGGCGGCGGAGGGCGTGGTGGCGCGGCGGCGGCGGCACGGTCCGGTCGCCGGCGAGGAGGTCCCCGCGCGGGTCGCGGAGCGCGAAGCGGAGGTCGTGGCGGTCGGCGAGCGCGGCGAGGTCGCGGTCGAGGGCGTCACTGTCGTCGGCCTTGATGTGGCTGAGGAGCGCGGCCTGGGCGGCGTCGACGTCCTCATCGACGCTGTCGACCCAGGCCGCGTCGAAGCGGTTGCTCGCGGCGTAGATCGTGATCGCGATGAGAACCGCGAAGACGATCGTCGTGCCGACGAAGGTCAGGTAGATCCGGCGGAAGAGGCCTGACGCCGGCGGCCTCTGGGGCGGTGTCATGCGTCCGCCGAGAGGACGTAGCCGACCCCGCGGATCGTCCGGATCAGCCCCTCGCCGGAGGGGTCGGCGGCGGCGAGCGCCTGGCGGATCTTCGACAGGTGGACGTCGATCGACCGATCGACCGACGGATCGAAGTCGGTCGGAGGGTCGCCGCGCAGCGCCCGGACGCCGTTGTAGAGCTGCTCCCGCGAGAGGACGTGCTCCTTGGCCTCGACGAGCACCCAGAGGAGATCGAATTGGTAGGGCGTGAGCTCGCAGGCGACGGCCTTGACCTCGACGCGCCGGCGATCGCGGTCGACGATGAGGGGGCCGACGGTGATCGCGTTGCTCTCCTGCGGCAGCGGCTGGGTCCGGCGGAGGACCGCGCGGATCCGGGCGACGAGCTCGCGGGGAGAGAAGGGCTTGGGGACGTAGTCGTCGGCCCCGACCTCGAGGCCGAGGACGCGGTCGGCCTCCTCGCCGCGGGCGGTCAGCATGATCACCGGGACGCGGCTGCGCTCGCGGAGCTGGCGGAGGACCTCGAGGCCGCCGAGGCGCGGGAGCATGAGATCGAGGAGAACGATGTCATGACCGCCGCGGACGGCCTGCGACAGGCCCAGCTCGCCGTCGCTGGCGATCTCGACGTCCATGCCGTGATCGCGGAGGTACTCGGCCGTGCGCTCGGCGAGGCGGCTGTCATCTTCGACCAGGAGGACGCGCACGGGCCTGAGAGTGCCACATCCGCGGCCGCGAGGGGAGCCGGTCGGCCGCCGGGCTGCCCGCGTCGAGTCGAGGGGCCGCGCGCCTGTCGGCGTCCGGGGGGCTCACGCAGCCGGCCCGCGCCGCCGCGGAGGCCCCCGAGGGCACGATCTCGACCGGCAAAGGGGCGCGTCGTGGTTGACACCGGCGAAGGGGCGTCGTACGCCACTCCCATGGAGTACCGCTGCGCTCGGTGCCACACCAAATTCGCAGTTGCGGACGGCGAGGAGCCCCACGCGTGTCCGAGCTGCAAGGCCGAGGCGGGCCTCGAGCCGGTCAAGAAGGTGCCGATGCCCATGGCCCTCTTCGGCTTGGTGCTCGGCTGCGCCTTGATCGCGAGCGTCGTCGGCGGGGTCCTGTCGGTGGTCCGGGGGGGGTGAGCCCGCGGCTGCGCTCCTCCCGCAAAGCGTCGCTTTGCGGGGGTCTTCGAGCGTAGGTCGCCGCCGGGCGTTTGTGCTACGTTGCTGCTTCCAATGAGCTAGCCGTGATCGTCCGCTGCTCCAAATGTAGTACCGAGTTTGACCTCAACCCCCAGCAGGTCGGTCCCGAGGGGGTCACCCTCCGGTGCTCGGTGTGCGAGCACATGTTCCACGCGGAGCCGAACCCGGACGCGGGCGTGCACCAGCCGTGGCAGCTGTGCAACACCGACAACCACCTCTTCACGCTGCCGGATCTCCAGACCGTCGTGGAGTGGATCGAGGACGGTCGCCTGCGGCCGGACGACCAGCTCTCGCGGACAGGTCAGCACTGGCTGCGCCTCGGCGACATCCCCGAGCTGTCGACCGTCTTCGTCGGCTTCGACGGCCTCGCCAAGGTCTTCCGCGCGCTCGACGAGCCGCCGCCGGTCCCGAGCGTCGGTGATCTCGGGCCGCCGCCGGCGTTCGGCGAGGGGCTCGGCGACATCCCCGACTTCGGCGTCGGCAACGCGCCGCTCGACTCGCCGTCGCAGAGCATGCCCGCGTCGATGCTCGACGCGGTGACCAAGGCGGTCAGCGCGCCGCCGAAGCCCGCCGCCGACGACGACGTCCCGCAGCCGCGCAAGGGGCACCGCTCGCAGCCGATCCTGGTCTCGGAGCTCGAGGCCGAGGCGAAGGCGAAGGCGGCCGCAGCGGCCGAGTCCGAGTCTGAGCTCGAGCCCGAGTCTGAGCCGTCGGCGCCGACCGAGGTCGAGGGCACGCCGACGACCAACGTCCCGGCGCAGTCGGTGGCCGCAGCGGCCGCCGAGGGCTCGGCGACCGCCGACGCGGTCGAGGCCGCGGTCGCGGCGCAGCAGGTCGCGTCGATGCCCGCCGACGAGGCGCCCGAAGAGAAGCGCGGCGGCCTCGGCTGGCTGGCGATCCTCGGCGTCGCGGCGGGTCTCGCGGTGATGTTCGGCGTCCCCGAGATCCGCGCCAAGATCCTCGGCGAGGAGGCGCCGGTCGCGGGGAGCCCGACGGCCGCGCCGGCGAAGTCGCAGGAGGCGCTGCCGCCCGCAGATCTGAGCGTCGCCGATCAGGCGATCGCCAAGCTCGGGATCGACGAGACGACGCGGGCGCAGTCGACGCTGCAGAAGATGATCGACGTCCGCGAGCAGCGCTCGCAGCCGACCGAGGACATCAAGCTCGCGCAGGTCGAGCTGATCCTCACCCGCGCGCTCGCCTTCAAGATCGCGGTCAGCCTCGATCCGACGGCGGTCAGCGGCACGGCCCGCTCGCGCGCCGAGCAGGACCAGCGCTGGGCGACCGAGCTCCTCGCCAGCCTCGACGAGGCCAAGGTCGAGGACAGGGCGCGGTGGGAGCGGATCCAGGCGCTCGTCGCCCTCGCTGACAATCAAGTCGGCGAGGCCGCCAACCGCGTGCCGCCGACGGCCGGTGAGCTCGCCCTCGTCGTCAAGGCGGCGCCGCTGTGGATCAACAGCGACGGCGCGGTCCCGCCGGGGCTGATCGCCGGCCTCCAGGGGCTGCCGCAGCCCTCCGGCCTCGCGCGCTCGCTCCACGCCCTGGCGCTGTGGCGCTCCGGCGACGAGGAGGGGGCCCAGCGCATGGTCGCGGCCCTCAACCAGTCGGTCCCCGATCAGCCGCTGGCGATCACCCTCGATCACGTCCTCGCCGAGGCGATCGCCGCGGACAGCGGCGGCGCCGACGAGGTGACCGACGCGGTCGACGACAGCGGCGGCGGCAGCAACAGCGGCGGCGGGACGAAGGTCCGGCGGCCGCGGGGCAGCGGCGGCAGCGGAGGCGGCAGCGGCGAGGACACCAGCGATCCGTCGACCCTCACGCCGCGCGGCTGCGAGAAGGTCCGCGGGGGCGATCCGACGGCGGGTGTGAAGCTCCTCCTCGGGGCGATCGACGCCAACGCGATGGGCCTCGAGACCTACCTCTGCCTCGGCGAGGGCTACATGAAGATGGGCAACGTCGGCTCGTCGCTCTCGTTCTATGACCGCGCCGTCAAGCTCGCGCCGAAGAGCAAGGCGGCGCTGGCGGGCGCGGCCCTGGCGGCCGAGAAGGCCAAGCGGACGGCGCAGGCCGTCGACTTCTACAAGCGCCTGCTGGCGGTCGACCCGAACAACGAGGCGGCGAAGAGCTTCCTCGCGGCCAATGGCGTGAAGGCCGGCGACGGCGGCTCGGGCGGCTCCGGCGGAGCTGGCGCTTCGGGCAGCTCCGGGGGCGACGGCGCGGGCTCGGCGAGCGGCGACGACGGCGACGGCGACAAGGACGACAAGGACGACGGGGGGAGCCCCTTCCTCCCGGTCGGCGGCGGGTCGTAGCGAACGGGAAACGGGAAACGAGGGAGCAGGGCGATGAGCAACAAACACTCCGAGGACTCCGACATCGCAGAGCTCCAGGAGATCGCGCGTCGGCGCGACGCCGCCAGGCAGCGCTACTCCCAGCTCAGCGAGCCGGAGCGCGCGCGCCTCAAGGAGCTCCACTGGATGTGCTGCCCGAAGTGCGGCGCCCAGCTCACAGAGGTCCAGTTCCGCCAGGTCAAGGTCGACAAGTGCTTCTTCTGCGGCGGCGTCTTCCTCGACGAC
>JAGQIT010001366.1 GCA_020431135.1 Myxococcales bacterium
TCTACGAGGCGCTCTACGGCGTCCGGCCCTTCGCCGGCGCGACGATCACCGAGCTCTTCGCCGCCGTCCAGGCCGGGGCGATCCGGCCGCCGCCGCCGAGCGCCGTGGCGACGCCGAAGGAGCTCCGCGACCACCTCCACCGCGGCCTCGCGGTCGACCCGGACGCCCGCTGGCCGTCGATGGCCGCGCTCGTCGACGCCCTCGCCAGGCTCCTCGACGCCGGCGAAGAGCGGGCCCGCGACCGCCGTCGCGGCCTCCGCGTGCGCCTCGGCTTCATCACCGCCGCCGCCCTCCTCGCCTCGACGGCGATCGTCCGCGAGTTCGTCGCCCCGAACGCGGGCCGGTCGACGACCGCCCACCAGCTCCGCTTCAACGCGGTCGTCCTCGGCCTCCTCGCCCTCTCCGCGGTCATCTCGCTGCGGACGCTGCGGCGCTCGCGCTACGATCGCCGGGTCTTCACCTTCATCACGACGGTCGTCGCTACGATGACGGCCAACAACCTCAACTTCTACCTGCGCGGGCTCCCCCTCGAGGGGGCGCTCGCCACCGACCAGGTCATCGTCGCCGGCTTCTTCCTCGTCGGCAGCATGCTCATCGAGCGGTGGTTCCTCTTCGCGATCATCCCCTGCTGCGCCGGCCTCGCGCTCCAGGCGACGACCACGATCCCCGCCTACCTCGCCTTCGAGCTGGCGATGCTCAGCAACCTCACCTTCGTCGCCTGGAAGTGGTGGCGCCACGCCGCGAGCGCGCAGCCGCAGCCGCAGCGCCGCCTCTTCAGCCTGTCGGGGCGCGGCGGCGAGGAGACGCGCGGCCGCGACTAGGGGCCGTTGGCGAGAGTCCCGCGGGGCCTCGCGCCGCAATCGTCGGCCCAATCGTCACGGTGAAGCGCCGCTGTACCGGCCGTGCTTCAAGCTTCGTCGCGGCGAGTTGCGTCGACGAGGGCGCGATGAGACGCGCGGGCGCGACTAGGGCTGTCCGAGGCGTCGCCGCGCTCAATCCCCGTCGACCCAGCGCGGCGCAGCGCTCGGGCCGGCGACATCCGCACACCCGGCCGACGCGCTCGGGTAGGATGCCCCGAGATCCATGTCTACGCCACGCCGCCGCCGCGCACGAGTCCGCCAGATCTTCGCTCGCCTCCGCGGACCGCAGGCCGAGCACGGCTCGACCGAGGCCGCCAACGTCCGCCGCTGGGACGGCGAGTCGCGCGGCCACTACGAGGTCTGGTACCTGACGACAAACCACCGCGAGTCCGGCGTCGGCTTCTGGATCCGCTACACCCTCGAGGCGCCGCTGGTCGGCGAGGGCGAGCCCTACGCCCAGCTGTGGTTCGCCGCCTTCGATCGCCGCGACTCGACGGCGAACGTCGCGATCAACCGCCGCTTCCCGATCGCCTCGATGCGCGCGGGCGCGGACCCCTTCGCGGTGACGATCGCCGACAACGAGCTGGGCCACGATCGGGCGCGCGGCGCCCTCGTCGGCGAGGGCCACGACGTCCGCTGGGATCTCCGCTGGACGCCGGCGACGACGCTCCACAGGCACCTCCCGGAGGTGATGTACCGCCGCGGCGGGCTCGGTGAGACGACGGTGCTCTCGCCCAACCTGATGGTGCCGATCCAGGGGACGATCGCCGTCGACGGCCGCCGCTTCGAGTTCACGGGCGAGAGCGGCGGGCAGACCCACCTCTGGGGCAGCAAGCACGCCCACGCCTGGGCCTGGGGCCACTGCACCGAGTTCGACGGGCCGCACGCGGCGGCGCTTGAGAGCCTGACGGTCCGCCTCAAGCGGCGCGGCCGGACGCTGCCGCCGCTGACGATCCTCACCCTCTACCTCGACGGCGAGGAGCACCGCTTCACCCGCTTCCGCCAGGCGCTCGCACGCCGGACCTCGGCGACCGTCGACACGGCGCGCTACGCCTTCACCGCCCGAAGCGCCCGCGTCCGCCTGCGCGGCGCGTTCCGCTGCCGCCCGCAGGACATGGTCGTCGCGCCCTACGTCGACCCCGACGGCGCCCCGAGCTACTGCGCGAACACGGAGGTCGGCGACCTCAAGCTGGTGGTCGAGCGCCGCGCCGGCGGCCGCTGGCACGAGGCCGCGCGCCTGACCTCCAGCGGCCGCGCCCACTTCGAGATCGGCAGCCGCGAGCGCGACCCGGCGATCCTCGCGGTCCACCGGACGATCGACGGCGACGACTAGCACTCGCCTGCGCGCCGCGACGCCGGCGGCCGCGGCCCGC
>JAGQIT010001367.1:0-296 GCA_020431135.1 Myxococcales bacterium
AGTACGGGATCCCGGCGGTCGTCGGCGTCGACGGCTGCACGACGAAGATCCGCAGCGGCCAGCGGATCCGGGTCGACGGCGGCGCAGGGATCGTGACGATCCTCGACGAAGCGGACACGGACGCGAGCTAGCGATCGCAGACGCCGCAATCGTCGCGTCCGGCGCATCCGCTAGGACGCCGCCATAGGGGCTCGACTTGCGGGGCTCGTCGGCGGCCTCGGGTCGAGGCTATCAAGCGAGGGCAGGGGCCTTTCGTCACAGCCTGGTCAGGGCGCCGCGCCCAGAATCTTGCCCCG
>JAGQIT010001367.1:353-2121 GCA_020431135.1 Myxococcales bacterium
GAGAACGCAGGTGACGCCTGCGGTCGCCGGATCTTCGGTGCGGCGCGAGGTGGCGAAGCGGGGAGCCATGATTGCCGGGAGCGTGATCAATATGTGTGAGAGAACAGACAATCCGTCGGTTTTTGCGTGCTCGCGCAGCATGCGCTTTTGGGGCGCAGCTTGGGTTCTCGCGGCGGACGCCGGGGCTGTGCGCGCGCGAACGACGTATGTGGACGTCGCGGCGCCGCCGCTGCACGGCGCGCGTGATTGACATTCGCGGCGGTTGCGTCACTCTCGCCTGCGATGACCGACTACCACGAGTCCTGGGACGCCCTGCCTGCCGAAGCGCGTGACATCCACCGCGCGATCACCAGCCTCAAGGAGGAGATCGAGGCCGTCGATTGGTACCACCAGCGGGTGGTGATGTGCGGCGATCCCGAGCTCAAGAAGATCCTCGCCCACAACCGCGACGAGGAGATCGAGCACGCCGTCATGACGCTCGAGTGGCTCCGGCGCAAGATGCCGAAGTGGGACGAGAACCTCCGCGAGTACCTCTTCAAGGAGGGGGACATCACGAGCCACGAGGCGGAGGTCACCGGCGGGGCCGACGAGGGCTGAAGCCGCTATCCTCAGCCGTCGCGGATGGACGATCCGGAGCACCCCGAGGCCTTCGCGTGGACCGACGCGGAGGCGTCGTACCGCGAGCTGCTCGCCCCGGAGCTCGGCGCGGCCGCGGGCGATCCGGAGCATGTTGACCTCCTCGCCGCCCGCGCGCTCCGGCTCCGTGCAGCGAAGATCGGCGGCCTGAGCCGGCCGGAGAGCGAGCTCTCCCTCGCGCCCCTCGCTCACCTCCCAGCGCTCCGCGAGGTCGAGCTGACGCGGATCTATCTTCGGCAGGCTGACGTCGACGCGCTCGCCGGCCTGACGGGGCTCGAGGCGCTCGCCCTGCTGGCCTACGGCGACGCGATCCAGGAGTCGGTCGACCTCGGGCCCCTGCGCGCGCTCACGGGTCTACGTCGGCTCACGCTCGTCAACCTGCGGGTTCGCTCACTCGCTCCGCTGGCCGCGCTCCGCGGCCTCCGCTCGCTGAGGATCCGCTACTACGCGGCGATGGGCGCCCTCGTCGCGGCGCCCGAGCGCCTCTCGCTCGCGGCGCTTCGGGGCCTCGAGGAGCTCGAGCTCGCCGGTCGCCTCGGCCACGTGAGTCTCGAGCTCGCGGACCTCGGCCGCTGCTCCCGACTCCGCGACCTCTGCTTGTGCGACACCGACGACGCCCCGTTGACCTCCGCGGCCCCGCTCGCGCGTCTCCGTCAGCTCCGCCGCCTCGACCTCGTCGGCACCCGCCTGGCGACGCTCGACGGCCTCTGGGAGCTGCCGCTCGCGGCGCTCGAGGTGCCGCCGACGGTCCCCGAGGCGGAGGTCGTCGCCTTCCGCGGCGCCCACCCGGGCTGCGAGGTCTACCGCGCTGGGGTCGGGCCCTGAGCTGGCCTCGAACTGATAGCTGTCTATTTGGTCATGTTGTCGGCTAGCCGCCGACGACGACGAGGCCGCTGAGGAAGAGCGACGCGCACGCGAGGAGGACGAGCATCCCCTCGCGGCCCTCGATCAGCGCGACGACGATCCGCATGGCCACGCCGAGCGGCACGGCGAGGGCGAGCCAGAGGGTCGCGCGACTGTGCCCCGACGGCGGCGGCGGGTCGCCCTCGAGAACGACGACGGTCTCCCCGGAGGGGCCGGCGCGCAGGCTCGCGGGCGGCGACTCACCGGGGCCGCGGGGTCGCGGCTCGTG
>JAGQIT010001368.1 GCA_020431135.1 Myxococcales bacterium
TCGCCGGGGTCGCGGCGAGCTCGGCGAGCGCCTCCTCGAGGAGCGCGCGGCCGCGGCGGAGGCGGGTCTTGATCGTCCCCTCCGGCGCGCCGACGACCTCGGCGATCTCGCGGACCCGCATGCCCTCCCAGTAGAAGAGCTCGACGAGGATCTGGTGCTCGAGCGGCAGGCGGCGGAGCGCCTCGAGGAGCAGCCGGTGCTCCTCGCGGGCGGCGAGCCACGAGCCGACGCTCGGCCACGGCCCGCCGTCGCCGACCAGCTCGCGGACGCTGCGGTCGTCGAGGTCACGGCGCTCGGCCTCGCCGCGGCCGCGGCGGTAGTGCTCGCGGAGGACGTTGCAGGCGATCCCGAAGAGGTACGCGCGGAAGGCGACGCGCTCGCGCAGGCGGACGATCCCCTCGAAGCAGCGGAGAAAACAGATCTGGACCAGGTCCTCGTCGCCGCCGCGGACCTTGTTGCGGAAGAAGCGGGCGATCGCCGCGTAGTAGCGGTCGAAGAGCGCGCGGCAGGCCTCGCGGTCGCCGGCCCGCCAGCGATCGACGAGCGCCGCGTCGTCGACCTCCGCGGCCCCGCTCTCGTCGCTCGCGCCCACGCCGGTGATTCTACGCGGCCGCCCGCCGACCGCCGAGGCGACGCCGCGCGCTCCCGCGATTTTTTCCGCCGTTCGCGGCCGCCGCTGTGGCACACCCGAGGTCGATGTCCACGCCCGAGACCACCGAGGAGAAGACCTACACCGGCGGCTGCCACTGCGGCGCCGTCCGCTACACGGTGCGCGCCGCGATCGACAAGGTGATCGAGTGCAACTGCTCGATCTGCAAGAAGGCGGGCCTGCTCCTCGCCTTCGTCCCGGCCGCGAGCTTCACCCTCGACGCCGGCGCCGAGGCGACCACCGACTACCTCTTCAACCGCATGGTGATCCACCACCTCTTCTGCAGCACCTGCGGGATCCGCCCCTACGGCTGGGGCGACCGCCCGAGCGGCCGGATGATCGCCGTCAACGTCCGCTGCCTCGACGGCGTCGACCTCGATCAATTCGAGCGTCAGCCCTTCGACGGCGCGAGCATGTGATCGCGCGGCCCCGCGCCGCCGCCGGGTTCGCGGCGGCGCCTCGCCGCAGCGTATAGTCGACCGGAGCCCGCAGCAGGAGCGGGGGGACCATGGACGCGATCGGCCTCGAGAAGCTCGCCCTCAGCGACGTCGCCAACACGGCCCTCCTCACCGCCTTCTGTCGGGCGCACGAGAACCGGCGGCCGCAGCCCCTCCTCGAGGATCGCCCGATCGCCGCGATCGTCGAGCGGCTGACGCCGCTCCTCGCCCGCTCGCCGCGCAGGCTCCACCGGCGCCTCGCCGCCGGCAAGCTGCGCGACGACATGATCGTCCACATCGCCCTGCGCGCCCGCCAGTACGACGCCTACTCCCGCGACTTCCTCGCCCGCCACCCCGACGGCTGGATCGTCAACCTCGGCTGCGGCCTCGACACCCGCTTCTGGCGCATCGACGAGCCCGGCAAGCGGGCGATCCGCCTCTTCGACCTCGACCTCCCGGAGATGATCGCCCTCAAGCGCGAGTTCGTCGGCGAGACCGATCGCTACCGGATGATCGCCAGCTCGGTGCTCGACCACGGGTGGATGGATCGCGTCGCCGACGAGACCGCCGGCGCGCCGCTCCTCCTCCTCGCCGAGGGGCTCTTCATGTACCTGCCGCAGGCCGAGGTCCAGGCCCTCGTCGTCGCCCTGCGCGCGCGCTTCCCTGGGAGCGAGCTGGTCTTCGAGGCCGTCAACAGCCGCTGGCTGCGACCGGCGATGCGCTGGATGATCACGCTCAAGATGCGCCTCGAGCTCGGCCTCGGACGCGGCACGGAGTACCGCTTCGGGATCGCCGACAGCCGCGAGCCCGAGGCCTGGAGCCCGGGGATCCGCCTCCTCGAGGAGTGGGTCTACCTCGACGTCGACGAGCCGCGGATCGGGCCGATCCGCCGCTTCCGCGGGCTCGACATCATGCGCCACACGCAGTGGACCGTCCGCTACGCCCTCGGCTAGCGCGGCCACGGGACGAGTCGATCGGCGAGCTCCCAGCAGCGTGCGAGCACGAGGCTCGCCCGCGGCGTCCGCACCCTGTCCGAGTCGTTGTGGATCTCGACGATGCGCCCCTCGAGCTCGACCCGGAGCCGCTCCTCGCCCATCGCGTAGAAGTCGCCGACGACCAGCGCCTGCTCCTCCTGACGGACCGACGCCGCGAGCTCCCGGAGCGCCGCGACCTCGGCGGCGTCGAGCGCCTCGCTAGCCGTCGCCCTGAACTTCCCGCGCCAGCGCTCGACCTCGACGGTCGCCGCGGTCAGCGAGACCGTGACCCGACCGCAGCCGTAGCCGCTCAGCACCTCGGCGAAGATCCGCTCTTCCGCCACGGGCGTACGCTAGCACCGTCCGTCGCCGGGGCTGCGGCCGATCACCGCGCGTCCCCTGTCGCCTCGTCCCTGTCCCAAGAGAAGGCCAGCGTGTGCATTTGCGCGCGCCGAGCCAGCGCGATCGGCTCCGCGCGCTCGGAGGTACGTCAGCCGGGCGGCGACCGCCAAAGACGTCAGCGAGCCGTACCCCGTCGGCCAAGGGCGCCGCAGGGCACGCTGTCCGAGAGGACATCCATGCGGCTACGCGGGCTCGCCGAGCACCTCAAAGACGTCCTCGATCGCCCGGACCCCCTCGCCGCCGGAGACCCGCAGGCGATAGCTCCCCGCCGTAAGGCCCGGCAGCTCGATCGCCTCGCCGAGCGCCCCCTCTGCGACGACCTGGCGGTGCACCGGCGAGCCGCCAGCGGCGGGCGTGATGACAACCTCGAGCGCCCCCGGGTCGTCGCTCGCCGCGACCTCGGCGACGATCGGCGCGCCCGCGGCGTAGAGGTCGTCGAGCTCGAGCGAGAGGTCGACCTCGCCGTCGGCAAAGAACTCCGCGAGGTCGATCGACGCCCCGGTGATCACCCCCTCGACGTGGTGGACGACCTCCGGCGCGTTGTGGAGGACGGAGTGCTTGGTCGCGACGAAGACCTCGCGGCCGGCCCCGGAGAGCTCGATCGGCGTCGCCGACACCCGCGACACCGTCGAGTCGCCGTCGATCTGGCGCCCGCGGATCGAGTCGTCCGTGCGCAGGCGGCCGCCCTCGAGGCGCGCCGAGATCGCGGTCCGCTGGCGCGTACCGACGATCGGGTGGAGGTCGTAGCCCTGCGCCGCCCAGTGCGGGTCCCTGCGGTTGCTCGTGACCGCTTCCTGGATCTCGCGGTGGAAGGCGAGCCCCGCGGCCGCCCGCGCCGGGTCGACGCCGGGGATCCCCTCCGCCTCGCCGGGCCGCGCGAGCGAGCCGTCGCCGCCGTCGTAGCACTCCCAGATCGGCAGGAGCTGGTACGAGGTCGTGCACGAGGTGACGAACTCCGAGAAGTCGAGCTGGAGCGGGCCGACCCCCTTTGTCATGCCGTTGACCAGCGACTTGAGGGCCGAGACCGCCCCGCGGTGCGGCGTCCCCAGGGTGATCAGCGAGCGCGCGTCGAGCCAGCCGCCGAGGCACTCGAGGTAGTAGCGCGCGACGAGGCCGCCGAGCGAGTGGGCGATGACCACGACCTGCGCGCTCGGGTCGCCGGAGCGCTCGCGCCAGGCCCGGAGGCGCGCCGTGACCTCGCGGCTCAGGCGGCGCGCCGAGTGGCGGATGTCGCGGCGCCAGTCGTAGGGGTGCTCGTAGTAGTTGGTCTCGGGCGACAGGGTCAGGCGCTCGCGGAGGTTCTTCAGGACAGGTCCGTAGGCGTCGATCTTCCACAGCCCCGGGATCATGTGAATGGCGTCGACGAGGCGGGTGGCGACGATCCCGTCGCCGATGTCGTCGTCGGTCGGCGAGTCGCCGTCGAGGCGCAGCGCCGCGAGCGAGGCGCCGCGCGACAGGAGGGCGCGCAGGCCCATCCGCGGCCCCGGATCCCACAGCGGCGCGCCGTCCTTCTCGAGGACGCTCCCCATCAACCCCGGCACGAAGACCACGAGATCACGGCATTCGATCGTCCCCTCAAGTCGCACGCGCACCCCCCCTCTCCCCGCGCGTCGCCCTCGGCTACGGGCGCGCCCACGCGGCGCACGCCAACGATACGACCGGCCGCGCGCGCCCGGCAAGGCGGGCCCATCGCGCGCGCGACCACGCCGACGTTCTCACGGCGCCGTCGCGACACCAGGACCACGCGGTCGCTCACCGCACGCGCGCGGCACCGCCTGCACGTACGCCCGCGCGCGCGCCCGCGCACGCCGGTGTACGATGGCGCCGATGGCCGCCGCCGCGCACCTCGAGGACTTCCCGATCACCCGCCCATGGCCGGTCGCTTGGGGCGACATGGACGCCTTCCAGCACGTCAACAACGTCACCTACTTCCGCTGGTTCGAGCACGTCCGCATCGCCTACTTCGAGGCCGTCGGCTGGACCGCGGCGATGGCCGAGGGCGGCGTCGGGCCGATCCTCGCCCAGACCTCCTGCGCCTTCCGAGCGCCCCTCACCTACCCCGACACCGTCACCCTCGGCGCCCGCGCGGTCGACCTCGGCGACGACCGCTTCACGATGCGCTACCGCGTCGTCAGCGGGCGCCTCGGCACGATCGCGGCCGAGGGCGAGGGGCGGATCATCAGCTACGACTACCGCGAGGGGCGCAAGGCCCCGCTGCCGCCGGCGATCCGCGCGGCGATCGTCGCCCTCGAGGGCGGCGCGGGCTGACGACGCCGGCTCAGCCCTCGCCGAGGCCGTCCGCCGGCGCCACCCTGGCGTCGTGGTGATCGTCGACGGCGATCCGCTGGCCGTGGAGCTTGCGCGCCTGCTCGTCGAGGCGGCGGACCTCGTCGCGATCGACCTTCTCCAGATAGACGCTCTGGCTCGGGAAGGCGATGCCGACGCCGATCTCCTCGAGCGCGTCCATGATCATCAGGTTGATGTCGCCGCGGATCTGCAGGTAGAGCGCCCAGTCGGTCGTCGTCGTGAAGTAGTAGAGAAGGATCTTCAGCGCCGAGTCGCCGAAGTCGGTGAACTTCACGAGCCAGAAGGTCTGGTCGACGCCGCTGTGCGCCCGGAGGATGTCTTGGATCCGCGCGACCGCCTCGCGCATCATCGCCGGCGTCGTCGCGTAGGTGACCCCGAGGTTGAAGTAGACCCGGCGGATCGGCATCCGCGAGAAGTTCTCGACGACCTCGTTGGCGAGGCTCGAGTTCGGCACCGTGACCACCGTCTTGGCGAAGGTCCGGATCCGCGTCGACCGCAGGCCGATCTCCTCGACGACGCCCTCGAGCGACGGCGTCTTCACCCAGTCGCCGACGTCGAAGGGGCGGTCGGTGTAGATCATCAGGGCGCCGAACCAGTTGGCGAGGGTGTCCTTGGCCGCGAGGGCGAAGGCGAGGCCGCCGACGCCGAGGCCGGTCAGCAGCCCGGTGACGTTGAAGCCGAGCTCCTGGATCACGAGGACGATCATGAAGAGGGCGATCGCCACGCGGGCGATGCGGCCGACGAGCGGCACCAGGTGGTCGTCGAGCTCCGACTCGGTGCGCTTGGCGAGGCTGCCGAAGAGCGCGGTGATCAGGCGAGTGCTGCGCAGGAGCGCCCAGCCGGCGCAGACGATCCCCGACAGGCGGAGCACCGCCCAGACCCCGCTCTGGAGGCCGTCGTCGAGGTAGAGCCAGAAGCAGGCGATGTAGAGGCCGAGGAAGCCGAGGAAGTAGCCGAGCGGCGGGTTGAGGGCGTCGACGAGCTGGTCGTCGAGGGTCGTCTCGGTGCGCGCCGTGATCTGCTTCAGGGCGCGGATCACCAGGCGCATCATGAACCGCCGCAGGAGGACGATGCACACCAGGGTGGCGAAGGCGAAGAGGTACTGCCAGATCGCGTTGCCGAGGAAGGTCGCGCTGAGCCACGGGAGCGC
>JAGQIT010001369.1 GCA_020431135.1 Myxococcales bacterium
AGTATTCGACGCGCACCCTCGCTTGCCCTCGTCGACCCTCTCGGGCTCCCCCCAGAACTTGCAGGACGCCCGGTACAGCGGCGTTCTGACGAACCCGAGAGGGCCGACGATGTCGGCGCGAGGGCACGCGTCGAATACTCAGACACCCTCCTAGGCGAAGCCCAGGAGCCCGCCGACCTGATAGACGAGGACGGCGGCGACGTAGGCGAAGACGGTCATGCTGACGAACATAAAGATCGGCCAGCGCCACGACCGGGTCTCGCGGCGGACGACGGCGACGGTCGACATGCACAGGCAGGCGTAGACGTAGAAGACCATCAGGGCGACGCCGCCGAGGGGGGTGTAGCGGCGGCTGCCGTCGGGGTTCGTGGCGGCGCGCAGGGTCTCGCGCAGCGGCCGGTCGTCGTCGTCGGCGCCCTCGATGCCGTAGACCAGGCCGAGGGTCGAGACCATGACCTCGCGGGCGGCGAAGGAGCCGAGGATGGCGATGCCGATCCGCCAGTCCTGGCCCATCGGCTCGAGCGCGGGCTCGAGCGCCTTGCCGACGCGGCCGCCGATCGAGTGGACGATCGCCGGCGGGACGTCGCTGGCCGGCGTCGCGTCGGCGGCGACGACCTCGACGGGCGCGCCGGGGGGGGTCTCGGGGGCCTCGGGCGGCTTCGGGAACGAGAGGAGCGCCCAGAGAACGACGGTCATCGCCAGGATCACCGTCCCCGCCTCGCGGACGAAGTCCATCGTCCGATCGAAGACCGCGAGGAGGGTGTTGCGCAGGCGCGGCAGGCGGTAGGGCGGCAGCTCGAGGACCAGCGGCGGGGTCGGCGAGCGGAGGATCGTCCGCTTGTAGATCGCGCCGACGGCGATCGCCGAGGCGGTCGACAGCAGGTACATCGCCAGGAGGATCAGGCCGCCGAGGGTGAAGGGGCCGAGGCGCTCGTCGCTGGGGAAGAGCGCGGCGATCAGGAGGACGTAGATCGGCAGCCGCGCCGAGCAGCTCATGTAGGGGATCATCAGGATCGTCACCAGACGATCGCGGAACGACGAGATCGTCCGCGTGCCGAGGATCGCCGGGATCGCGCAGGCGTAGCCGCTGAGGAGCGGGACGAAGGCCTTGCCGTGGAGGCCGACGCGGGCCATCAGGCGGTCGATGAGGAAGGCGGCGCGGGCCATGTAGCCCGAGTCCTCGAGGAGGCCGACGAAGAGGAAGAGGAGGGCGATCTGCGGGACGAAGACGAGGACGTTGCCGACGCCGGCGATCACCCCGTCGACGACGAGGTCGGTGAAGACGCCGGCGCCGAGGAGCGCGGTCGTCTGGTCGCTGAGCCAGGCGATCAGCTCCTCGATCACCCCCATCACCGGCTCGGCCCACGAGAAGATCGACGTGAAGAGCAGCGACATCACGCCGAGGAAGAAGACGAGGCCGAAGACGCGGTGGGTGAGGACGCGGTCGATCTTCTCGGAGCGGCTCATCGCCGGCGCGCGCTCGGCCGCGCGCTCGCGCAGGCCGAGGCCGTCGATCAGGCGGTCGACCTCGTGGTAGCGGGCGATCACCAGCTCGGCGGCGGCCTCGAGGGCGAGCGCCTCGTCGATCGCCTCGGCGGCGGCGCGGTCGGCCGGGCTGGCGGCGAGGAGGTCGAGGGAGCCGGCCGCGCGGGCGCCGAGGAGGCCGCGGGCGGCGACCGGATCGACGGCCTCGCCGAGGAGGGCGAGGGCGCGGGCGCTCGGGCCCGGCTCGGCCTCGGGGACAGGGACGAGGAGGCGGCCGCGGAGGGCGGCGAGCGTCGCCGACGGGGCCCACTCGCCGTCGGCGATCGACACCGCGGCCTTGATCAGCGCCTCCGCTCCCTCGCCGCGGCGGGCGACGGTCGGGATCACCGGGACGCCGAGCTCGCGGCTGAGCGCCGCGGCGTCGATGTCGAGCCCCGCCGCCTTGGCGACGTCGATCATGTTGAGGGCGACGACGAGCGGTCGGCCGAGCTCGATGACCTGGATCGCGAGGTAGAGGTTGCGCGCGAGGTTGGCCGCGTCGACGACGAGGATGACGACGTCGGGCGGCCGCCGCTTGCCCCCCGCGGCCTCGGTGGCCTCGCCCTGGAGGCCGCGCAGGGCCGCGGCCTCGTCCTCGGCGATCGGCGTCAGGCTGTAGGTGCCGGGGAGGTCGACGACGGCGATCCGGCGGCCGGCGGCGAGGTCGGGGCGCAGGTCGCCCTGGCGGATCTCGACGGTGACGCCGGCGTAGTTGCCGACCTGGAGGCGGGCGCCGGTGAGGACATTAAAGAGGCTGGTCTTGCCGACGTTGGGGTTGCCGGCGAGGGCGATCCGCAGGCTCGCGCTCATCGCTCGACCTCGACCTCGACGCGCGCCGCCTCGGCCGCGCGCAGGGAGATGTGGCCGCCGCGGACCCGGAGCTCGAGGGGGTCGCCGAAGGGCGCGCGCTTGATCACGCGGACGACGGTGCCGGGGACGAAGCCCATCTCGAGGAGGCGGAGGCGGAGGCTGTCCGCGCCGGCGACGTCGAGGACGCGGGCGTCGACGCCGAGCTCGAGGCTCGCCAGGGGACGGGGGCTCACGGGGGCGCAAGAGTGCGCCGCGGCGGCGACGGTCGTCAAGGCCGGGATCCGCCGGTCT
>JAGQIT010001370.1 GCA_020431135.1 Myxococcales bacterium
CCCGCGGCGAGCGAGGCCCGCGACGCGCCGCTGCCGAGCGTCGAGTGGGCCGGCGAGGAGGTCCAGGCCTGGGACGACCGCCCCGAGCCGGCGGTCGTCGGACCCTACCCCCAGGCCTGGTGGTCGCGGCTCGAGCGGGTCTGGGTCGCCGACGCCGCGCAGGAGACGATCCGCCTCGATCCCGCCGGCGGGCCCTTCGACCTCGCGCACCCGCGGCTGTCGGGGCGGCCGATTCCCGATCGGGCGCCCCTGACGATCGACGGCGCCGGCCCGCCCGTGCGCGCGCGGCTCCCCGCCTGCCCCGCCCGGGTCACCTGGATCCTCGGCGACGCCGCCTGCCCCCGCGCTCTCGCGATCGACGAGGTCATCGTCGATCTCGACGCCAGGGTCGTCGCCCTCGCCTGGCGAAAGATCGTCCAGTACGAGTACGTCCGCCACCAGGAGCGCCGGGCGATCGTCGAGGAGAACGCCGAGGAGACCGCCGCGTGAGGACCTTCCCCTACAAGAAGTGGAACCCCTTCGTCCAGCTCGACTGGCACGACGGGATCTTCATGACCGGGCCGATCCCGGTCACCGGGTCCGCCGCCCACATCGCTGGTGGGGTCCTGTCCATGCCGTGGATCGGCCTCGGGACCCGAAAGAGCAACGGCGACTCGATCCTCGCCGACGGCCAGGCGATCGTCTCGGAGGGCCACGCCCCCGGGCACCTCCTGATCCCCCACATCAACCTCTTCCCCTTCCCTCCTCCGCAGTGGAACCTCCTCTTCCCCTTCCTGATCGCGATGTCGTCCAACGACTGCGCGATGTCCGTCGGTAGCGTCGTCGGCCCCGACGGCCCGGTGTCGGTGTCGATCTTCCGCTGCGTCGGGCTCAACCAGGGCTGCACCGACATCGCCGCCCAGACCAAGCTCCCGGTCAAGGGGATGAAGGACGTCCCCAAGGCGGTCCCGATCGCCTTCGCCCTGATCCCCAACAGCGTCGTCTATAACTGGGGGACGGTGAACCTCGGCTTCACCCTCGGCGACCTCCTCCGCTTCGCCGCCAATACCCTGCTCCAGGCGGCCGTCGACAAGATCTTCGACAAGCTCTTCAAGAAGCTCCAGGACGCGCTGACGATCCGCCTGCGCCCCGCCCTCGAGGACTACCTGCCGAAGTCGTCGATGAAGAACATGTGGCTCAACGTCCTCCGGCGCACCGACCTGCCGAAGGTCGGCCGCGCCGGGAACGGTCAGTTCATGAGCATCGCCGAGGCCCTGGGCGACAACACGTACGAGGTGGGCGACATGCTCCTGGGCAAGCTCTTCGACGCCGCGGGCCACCCCGATGACGTCGCCCTCATCGACATCAAGGGGCAGATGACGAGCACCGCGAGCGACGCCGCGACCAAGCTCGGGGAGCTCGTCGACGGCAAGGCGGAGCTCATCCCGTGAACCTCACGCTCACCCGCGGCGCCGATGAGCGCGGCCGGCCCTGCTTCGACGTCTATCGCGGCGCGACCTTCCGCCTCGACGAGCGCGGCGCCGCGACGCTGCTCGACGACGACTACGCGCCCGTCGACGCGATCGAGCTCTACGACGACGTCCTCTACCCGGGCGTCTACCGGCCCTCCCTCCTCCGCCGCGATCGCGACCTGCAGCCGCGGCGCCGCGGCACCGACGTCGTCGTCCAGGGGATCTGGCGCGCCGCCGAGGGTCGACCCGTCCGCGAGGCGATCTGCGCCCTCGAGTGCCGCGGCGCCGCGAGCTTCACCCAGGCGATCCACATCTTCGGCGATCGCTGGGTCGAGCGCGGCCGGGCAGGCCCCCGGTTCAGCGCCCCCGAGCCCGTGACCGAGGTGCCGATCCGCTACGATCGCGCCTACGGCGGCACCGACGAGGCCGCCGCCGCGCGTCGCCCCGATCCCCTCGAAGAGGCGCTGCGCGGGCTCGTCGACGACGCCACCTTCCTCGAGTTCTCGACCTACTCCTACCCGCGAAACCACGCCGGCCGCGGCTACCTCGTCGACCGCGAGGGGCTCCTCGGCGCGCCGCTCCCCAACCTCGAGTGGCGCGGCGAGGAGCTCGGCGTCGACGACCTGATCGCCCCGCTGGACGCCTGGGGGCGTCGCCCGCTCCCCGCCGCGTTCGACTGGTACAATCACGCCTGGTTCCCGCGGGTCGCCTTCTTCGACGATCCGCCGCCGACCGCGGCGATGCGGGCGCCATCCCGCGAGCTCGAGCTCGGGATCGTCGATCCCGAGATCATGGTCCGAGCGCCGCTCGAGCGCCCCTGTGACGCCTTCTTCCAGGGCGCTCACCCGCTCCTGTGGCGCCACCGCCTCCGCGGCGACGAGCGGATCGACGTCAGCGGGATGTCCCCCGACGGCCGCCCCACGACCGCGCTCTTACCCCGCCTTCGCCCCGAGATCGACGTCCACATCGACGGCCGCCCCCTCGGCTGTCGGCGGGCGCTCCTCGACCTCGTTCTCTTGGACACCGAGACCGCGACCCTCACGCTGCTGTGGCGCGCGCGCTTCCCTATCGCCGACGCCGCGCTTGCTCTGTGTCCGACGCTCGACGCGAAGCTCGACGCGCGATGGATCGACTGCGATCACTAAGTGTCAGCATTCGTAAATCTGAATACAAACTTTTCATATCATCCGTCTTCAAGCGCCGCTGCTTCGTCCCCTTCGATTCGAAGGTATAGTGCTGACGTGGAGATCGCTGCGTCTAGCCCGCCCTCGAGCCTCCTCGGCGTGCGACTCGATCGCCCGCTCGCGGAAGAGGACGAGGGTTGGCGCTTCGCCGCGACGGATCCCCAGGGCGCGGCCTGCGAGGCGCTGGTCCTGCGGCCGGAGCTCGCCACGCCCGCAGCGATCGCGGCGTGCAAAGAGGCGACGGCTGCAGTCCGCGACGCAGCCGTCGCCGGGGTGTACAGCCGCACGATCGTGTCCGACGGCGAGCACGCCCTCGCCCTCGGCCCCGAGCTGCGCGGCGAGTGCCTCGCAACCCACCTCGATCGCCGCGGCCGCCTCCCCTGGGACGAGGCGCTGGCGCTCGCGGCGGCGCTCGGTCGGCGGCTCTCGGGGCTCCACCGCCGCGGCCTCGCCTTCGGCGGCCTGCGGCCGTCGACGGTGTGGATCGACCCGAGCGGCGCGATCGCGCTGCGCGACGTCGGCCTCGCGCGCAACGACCTCGGGCCCCGCGGCGCGGCGACGGCCGCCCCAGAGCAGGTCGCGGGCGGGGGCTTCGACGCCGCCGCCGACATCTACGCCCTCGCCGCCCTCCTCTACGTGCTCGCCTCCGGGCGGCCGCTCTTCACCGGGGCGCTCGCCCAGGTCTTGATGATGCAGCGGTTCAAGGAGCCGCCGCCGCTGCGTCGGGTAGACCCCGCGCTTGGGATCTCGACCGCGACCGAGGCGGCGCTCCTCCGCGCCCTCGACAAGCGGCCCGCTCGCCGCTTCGCCTCGATCGACGGGCTCCTCGACGCCCTCACCGCTGCGCGCCAAAGCCCCGACGTTCGCGCCCCCGACCGCGAGCAGACGGCCATCCACTCGGTCCCCAGCCCCGACATCGAACCGACCGCGATGATCGCGGCGCCTCTCGTGTCAGGGACCCTTGGAGCCTCGCGCCCAGGTCCCCAAGGCCCAGGTTTCGCGCCGGCGAGCGCCCCTGCGACGGGCGCCGCGTCAGCTCCCGCCGCGCGGGAGGCTCGCGCCTCGCCGGTGGCACAACCCGCGGAGTCGCCGCCAGCTCCGCGAGAGGACGCCCTACGACGAGCTCCCGCCGTCGAGCGCACCGAGATCCGCCTCCCCGCCTACCCGCCCCCGGCGCAGGCGCGCGGACGCCTCGATCCGCCCGCGCAGGCCGAGGCCGCCCGCGTCCCGACGCCAGCGGGCGCGGCCGAGACCTC
>JAGQIT010000139.1 GCA_020431135.1 Myxococcales bacterium
TTCGGCACGCTCACCGCGGCCGAGTGGACGATCACGCCGCGCACCGACACCAAGTGGTTCTACGGCCTCGTGCCCTCGAGCTACGCGGCGATCGAGCACCAGTTCAGCCTCCCCGCCGGCGAGGTCGCGCTCGCCAAGGCGACGTGGGACAAGGGGCTCAAGGCCCTCGGCCTCAAGCCCTTCAGGATCGCCAAGCCCGAGGCCGCGGCGGGCGCGAAGAAGAAGGCGGCGAAGAAGGCGACGAAGAAGAGCGCCAAGGCGAAGGCCGAGGCGACCGACGCGACCGAGGCGACCGCGGCCGAGACGACCGCGACCGCGACTCCGCCCGCCGGCGAGGCGCTCCGCGACTTCCTCACCCAGCCGCCGGCCTTCGCCGCCGCCGACGACGAGCAGCTCATGCGCTGGTGCGTCGACGTCGTCCGCCTCGCGCGCAAGAACGGCTACATGGCGTCGACCGCCGACACCATCGCTATCCACCACACGGCGACGCTCCTCGCCAACCTCCGCGACCGCCCGCACCCGACCGCCTACGACTTCCAGGACGCGGCGATCACCTGCCTCGAGAAGGATCGGACGCCGCGCAAGCGCACCGTCGAGCGGATCTGCCAGATCCTCCTCGGCGGCGATCGCCTCGGCCGCGTCGGCTACGAGTCGCTGCCGCCGCTCGCCCAGGACGTCTACGACCGCCTCGACGTCCTCGGGATCAACCTCAAGTCGAGCCGGATCGAGCGCGCGCTCCTCGACATCCACGGCCGCCCCGAGCTCCTCCCGGCCTCCGACCTCCTCTGGCGCCTGCGCTACCTCGGCGTCGACGTCCGCCCGATCATGGGCGAGCGGACCCTCGGCCACAAGCCGAAGCAGGAGTCGTGGGACGTCGCGATCGGCAAGCACCAGTACCAGCTCATCCAGCTCGGCTACGAGGGGATGACGGTCGAGCAGGTCCTCGAGCACAAGCTCAAGAAGTCGGCCTTCGAGGCCAACGCGCGGGCGGCCGGCGCCCTCAAGGCGGCCGAGGACTCGATCCTCTACCTCAAGAGCGGCCGCCTCACCCGCGAGCTCGGCATGCGGGCGACGGAGCTGCTGATGGACGAGGTCGGGGCCGCCGACGCGCCCGAGATCTTCCAGCGCGTCCGCGCCCTCGTCCACTACTACCGGACGATCGGCCTCCCCGGGTGGATCAAGGACTTCGTCTCCACCGGCTACCGCCACTACACGACGCTGCTGCCCTTCGCCTTCACCGATCGCGGGACGGCGCCGCGCCAGCTCGCGGCGATGCTCGCGTTCATCTTCACCCAGGAGGCGCTCGCCTTCTCGATGGGCTGCGAGCGCAGCCAGCTGCTGATCGCCCTCGATCAGTCCGAGCCCGAGGATCCGGCGAAGGTGTCGCTGCTGTGGGCGGCCGAGTGGATCGTCGGCCTGCGCACCGAGGATCAGATCCGCGAGGAGTTCCTCCACCTGATGAGGAACGAGCTGCTGCTCCCGGCCTTCCCCGAATACATGGCCGGCTTCCTCCTCGCCCTCGAGTTCACGCCGCGGATCACTCGCCTCGCCGTCGAGCTCCTCAGCCGCGCCTTCGGCCAGCTCCCCGACGAGGTGCTCGTCCCGTGGATGCCGGCGCTGGTCGTCACCCTGCGGCCGCTCGGCGGCCAGCTGATGCAGACGCTGATCAAGGAGGCGGGCCTCGCCTTCCCGCGCGGCCTCGCCGATCTCCCGCGCTGGGAGGCGCCGTGGGAGCGGGAGATCCCCGACCTCAAGGCGAGCGCGCCGAAGACCGCGACCGCTGAAGAGAAGACCTCTGCACCGAGCCTCAAGCCGTCCGAGGCGGCCGTCGCCTCGCTCCTCGCCGGCCACCCGGCGGCCCTCGACGCGCTCGCGGGGCGCCTCGGGGTCGCGGGGAGCTGGGGCGCGGCGCCGTCAGCCGCGAGCGCTTCGACGGCGGCGCCGAGCGAGGCTACGGTCGCGCAGACGCCCATCTCTCGCCTCCTCGCCAGCCACCCGGCGGCCCTCGACGCGCTAGTCGCTCGCCTCGCGATCGACTAGCCGTCGACGTCAGTGCGCAAGGTGCTTCGCACCTCGACGCCCTCGCCACGCGGGTTGCGGGGGATCACGACCCTATGCGAGGTCGGATTCCCCCAGGTCGTCGCAGGCCTCGACGATCGAGGATATTGCATGCCTGTCTAAACATGTCTTTTAAGACATGTCCTTGTAGGGCGTTTTCGCGCGCGCTCAATTGCGCGCGACTCAAACCGCCATAAAGCCGCGAATTCGCGGTTTTCTACCCGTCCGCGCGCGTTCCCGAGCGCCGCCTTCCGGCCGGCATAAACAGGCGATCCGTCCGCGGCCGAGCGACGTACGCGATGACGAACGCGTCGGCGCCGTCGTCCGCGTTCGATGTACTTTCATGTTGAGGCAGGCGATCGCTTGCCTGATATAGTCTCCCCCCGACTTTAGGAGGATCCTAACCCCATGACACGCGCACGCTTCCCTGCCCTGCTCTGCCTTGGTTTCATGCTGGCCGCCTGCAACGGCGACGACGTGATCGCCGAGAGCGAGACGGCGGGCACCGACTCGGACACCGACACCGACACCAGCAGCACGACGAGCCCGACGACGACGCTGCCGACCACCACCACCAACACGACGACGACCACCACGACGTCGGAGACCGACACGGACGCGACGGCCACCGAGACCGACACCGACGCCACCGCGACGGACACCGACCCGACGACGACCACCACCACGGGTCCGGAGTGCGTCGAGAACACCGACTGCGCCGACGGCGAGATGTGCTCCGACGGCATGTGCGTGCCGGCGGAGTCGACCCTCTGCGACCGCCTCGGCGGCATGCCGGGGATCAGCGCCCTCAACGGCAGCGCCGTCGGCATGGTCCTCAACGACCAGCGCGTCAACGGCTACTTCCTCAACGACTCGGTCGACGGCGCCAACCTCCTCGGCTGCCTCGACAACCAGATCGGCCAGACCGCGGGCTGCCCCGACGTCGTCTACGAGTGCGCGGACATGCTGACCGCCCACGCCGGCATGGGCATCTCGACGCAGGACTTCACGGACTTCGCCGAGGACTACGCGGCCGCGCTCGTCGACCACCAGGCGAACAACGCCCCCGAGCTCACCGACGACGACATCACGACGATCATGACGGTGCTCGGCGACATGGCCCCCGACATCGTCGAGGACGCCGACAGCAACCTCACCGTCTACCAGCGCGTCGGTCGTAAGCCGGCCGTCGTCACCCTCATCGGCGCCCCGGGCGAGGCCGAGTCGTTCGTCGACAACGTCGCCAACGACGTCGAGATCAACGGCTTCTTCGGCAACGCCGACTTCGTCCGCCTCAACACCTGCCTCAGCCGCCAGGTGTCGAGCATCGACGGGCCGATCGCCTACGGCGGCGAGGTCGACTCCCCCGGACCGGGCATCGACGAGGGCGTCGCCCTCGACAACCAGTGCCTCGACATGTGCACCTCGCACGCCGGCATGGTCGACGACATGGACATGCCGATCACGGTCGTCGACTTCGCGGCCCTCGCCACGGACCTCGTCACCGCGATGACCACCGCGGGCGTCGCCCAGGAGGACCAGGACGCGATCCTCGGGGTCCTCGGGCCCATGTGCACCGACATCGTCTCGGATCCGTTCAACTGCCCGAACATCCCGACGCAGCCGCTCGAGGTCATGGACGACGCCGTCGGCGCGCCGATCCCCGACGACGGCTACGACGGCAGCATCGGGTCGATGGCCTGCGCGACCCTCGAGGTCATGGATCCGGGCGACATGTTCACGGTCGTCAACAACGTGACCCTCGAGGTCGGCATCGACCACACCTGGGTCGGTGACCTCACGATCAAGGTCGTCAGCCCCGACAACGTCATCCACACCGTCCTCAGCCGTCCTGACTACATGGAGGCGGCGGACGACGGCGGCGGCGGCTTCGGCGACAGCTCGAACCTCATCTCCACGTCGCCGATCACCTTCAGCGACGGCGGTGCCACGGACGCCGAGACCCTCGGCAGCGGCGGCGGCACGATGTTCGTCGTCTGCCAGGACGACAACCTCTGCGACTACTTCGGCAACAAGGGCGCCGCCATGGGCGGGTCGACCTTCGCCGAGTCGTTCCTCGGCGCCAGCGTCATCGGCACCTGGCAGGTCTGCGCCGGCGACTCCGGCGGCAGCGACACCGGCACCCTGCAGACGGCGAAGCTCACCTTCGACGTCTCCGAGCCCGTCGGCTGCCCGTAAGGGCGCCGCTCGGCGCACGTACACGAGGGCCCCGGCGACGGGGCCCTCGGTCTTTTAACGGCCGCGCCGCGCGGGCGCCCGTCATCTCAGCGCGGCCGCGTGTGTGTCCTTTTGGACAGATCGTTATGTCGGCGAGCGCGTCCAGTCCGGTCCCGCGCGGGCGGCGATGATCGCCGCGAGCGCGCCTACGCGAGGAGGCCGACGAAGCGCGGCCCGATCGCCGCAAGCCGGGGCGCGACGCGACGAGCGGCGCGCTTCGCCGCCGGTCGCTTGGCCCATGCGGCGAGGACCTCGGCCTCCTTGTCGGGATCGAGGCCGGCCCGGGGCTTCGCCCGCCGCTCCTCCGGCAGCTCGCGCCACCAGGCGAGGGTGTCGGCGGCGGTCTCCCGGCCGCCGCGGAACCGCAGGCCGGCGGCGACGGCCTTGGCGATCGACACCTGGCCGATCCCCCCCTCCTCGCTCTCTGGGGGGATCCACACCGGCATGTTCATCCACGGCATCACCTCGCGATCAGCGAGGAACTCGGCGTCGATCCACACCGGCTCCGCGTCGCTCCCCGCGACGTCGACGCAAGTGCCGACGAGCTCGCCGATCGTCGTCCCCGCGGCCGGGCCCGTGGCATTGTAGACGCCGCGATGGCCCTCCTCGACGCAGACGATGAGCCACGCCGCGAGGTCGCGGGCGTCGATGTACTGCACCGGATCGCTCGGCCGCCCGGGGGCGATCATCGGCCCGCCGCGGGCCGCCCGCGCGGGCCAGTAGGTGTAGCGATCCGTCGGATCGCCGGGGCCGACGATCAGCCCCGGGCGGACGTTGGTCGTCCGCCCCGGGAGGCAGGCCTCGGCCGCCTGCTCGCACAGGGCCTTGAGCGCGCCGTAGGTCTCCCCCGTGACCTCCTCGACGCTCGGATCCTCGAGGGTCGCCACGGCGCCCGCCTCGTCGAGGCCGACGCGGGCGGTCTCGGCGTAGACGGAGATGCTCGAGATGAAGACGTACTGGTCGACGGCGTCGGCGAGGAGGGTCGCCGAGTCGCGGACGATCCGCGGGACGTAGCCCGAGGTGTCGATGACCGCCCGCCAGCGCCGGCCGCTGGCGACCGCCGCCGCGAGCTCGTCGAGGCCGCCGTTCCGATCGCCGCGGAGCTTCTCGACGTCCGGGAAGAGGTGCGCGTTGGTCTTGCCGCGGTTGAAGAGGGTGACCTTGAGGCCGCGGGCCTGGGCGGCCTCGACGACATGGGGGCCGAGGAAGCCGGTGCCGCCGAGGATCAGGAGGCCGTCGCCCTCCCCCGCACTCGCGCTCGGCGCCCCCTCCTCAGCGGCGCCGCCCGCTGGCGCGCCGCCGCTGGCGGTCGGCGTCTGGCTCTCCCCTCCCCGCTTCCCGCAGCCGGCGGCGGCGGCGAGCGAGGCGGCGAGCGACCCGGTGAGGAAGTGACGGCGCTTCACCTGCATGCCCGCTTCGACCGCGGAGCGAGGGTCATGGTTTCGCTCGCGCGACGCACGCGTGACGCGCGAGGGCACGTCGCCCGCCGCGGCGCCGCGCAACCTCGACGGGCCCGGAGCGGGTCCTAGCGCCATGAGCCGGCGACCCTCCGCGCTCGCGCGACTCCTCGACCTCCGCCCGGGGGAGCGCGCGCTCGTCCTCCGCGCGGGAGGGGTCTACGCGCTCGTCCTCACGGCGAACTACATGCTCCGCCCGCTCCGCGACGCGCTCGCCCTGACCGGCGGCTCGAGCAAGCTGCCGTGGCTCTTCACCGCGACCTTCGTCGGCGTCCTGATCGCCGCGCCGCTGATCGGCTGGGCGGCGGCCCGCCTCGGCCGCGCGCGCCTCGTCGAGGTCGTCTACGGCGTCTGCGCGCTTGTTCTCGTCGGCCTCTGGGGCGCCCTCGGCTTCGGTCCGCGGGTCCTCGCGTCGCAGGCGTTCTTCGTCTGGATCTCGATCTTCAACCTGATCGCCGTGTCGATGCTCTGGTCGGTCCTCGCCGACCGCCTGCGGACCGCCGACGCGGGGCGTCTCTTCGGGCTCATCGCCTTCGGCGGCTCGCTCGGGGCGATCGTCGGGCCGACCGTCGCCGCCCTCGTCGCGACCTTCCTCTTCGCCGACCACCTGCTCCTCGTCGCCGCCCTCCTCCTCGTCGCCGCCCTCGTCGTCGGCCGGCCGCTCTGGGGGGCGCGCCGCGGACCCGACGCCGATGACGGGGAGCGAGGGGACGAAGCGATGGAGGACGCGCCGATCGGCGGCTCAGCCTGGGAGGGGTTCGTCCAAGTCCTGCGCTCGCCGGCCCTCGCCGGGATATGCCTCTACCTCCTGCTGATGACGACGACGGCGACCGTCGTCTACTTCGAGCAGGAGCTGATCATCGAGCGGACCTTCGCCGATGACGCCGCCCGGACGACCGCCCTCGCCGGCATCGACCTCGCCGTCAACGTCCTCTCGCTCAGCGCCCAGGCGCTCCTCACCGGTCGGATCATCCGCCGCTTCGGCCTCGGCGTCGCCCTCGCTGCGCTGCCGCTGGTCACCGCGGTCGGCCTCGGGCTCCTCGGCCTGATGCCGGCGCTGGCGATCGTCGCGGGCCTGCAGATCGTCCGCCGCGCGAGCAACTACGCCCTCGCCAAGCCCGCCCGCGAGGTGCTCTTCACCGCGGTGCCGCGCTCGGCCCGCTACAAGGCGAAGAGCATGATCGACACGGTGATCTACCGCGGCGGCGACGCGCTCGCCGGCTGGGCCTTCACCGGGCTCGGCGCGCTCGGCCTCGGCCTCGGCGCGATCGCCTGGATCACCGCCCCGCTCGCGCTCCTCTGGACCGGCCTCGGCTGGCGTCTGGGCGCCGACGCAGACGCGGCGGAGCGCCGCGAAGACGCCCCGCCGCCGCCGCCACCACGAGGGTAGGGTCAGTCGGTGCTACCTACTGCCGGCGCCGCCGACCGAGGAAGCCGAGGAGGCCCGCGAGGAGCCAGAGACCGCCGCTCGCCGGGCGCTCGCTGCTGACGCAGGCGCAGCCCTCGGGATCCTCATCTCCCGCGGTCTCTCCCGCGGTCGCGGTCGCGCCGACGGTGCCGGCGCTGCCATCAGAGCCGTCGGTGCCGCCCGTGCCGCCCGTGCCGCCCGTGCCGTCCGTGCCGCTGGCGTCCGTGTCGCTGCCGCCCGAACCATCGGTGTCGCTGCCCGTGCTCCCCGAGCTCTGGGTGCCGACGTGGACCGTGACCTCGTCGGCGCCGATGTTGAGGTCGTGGTCGACCGCCTGGACGCGGATCAGGTAGTCGCCCGCCGGCAGGCCGCTGAGGGGCCACTTGGTCTCGAAGAGGAACGACGGCTTGTCCTCGACGAGCTCGCCGTCCTTGTAGATCATGATCTTCCAGCCGGCGCCGTCGTGGTTGTCGGTGACGTTCGCCTCGACCTCGACGCTGCCACCCGCCTCGAGCTCGAGGCCGTCGGGCGGGCTGATGATCTCGACGACCGGCGCCTCGGTGTCCGGGGTGTTCGCGCCGAAGTAGGCCATGAGCTCGGCGTCGTCGTTCTGCGCCCCGCCGCCGCACCAGATGTCGTGGGTCGGCTTGCAGTTGATGCCGCCGGTGGCGTCGTTGTAGACCGTGCACTCGGTCGACCAGACCTTCGCGCCCGAGGTCGCGAAGGGGTACATGATGTGGTTCGAGCCGTCGATGTGACCGAGGCCGAAGGCGTGGGCCGCCTCCTGGAGGGCCGTCGTCGCCAGGACCGTCGTCTGGTTCGACGACGCCGTGAAGGCGAGGGTCGTGTCGCGCCACCAGCGGTCGCCGCAGTCGCTGCTGCACGACACGCCGAGGGTGCCGTTTTGGAAGCCGACGTCGCCCGGCTTTCCGCCCATCATGACCATCTGATAGGGGAGCTCGGGCGGCGGGGCCTCCTCGTAGGCCACGCGAATGCCGTAGGGCTCGAGCTTGCTCTGGAAGGTCTCGATGATCGCCAGCGCCATCGCCTCGCTGCCGGCGAAGCCCGGGTACTGCCGCGTCCCCTGGATGCAGTTCGACTGCATCAGCGACGCGTTCGTGCCGCCCGTCATCTCGCCGCCGAAGAAGTTGAGGAAGATCGTCGCGCGGTGCGGCGGGTAGTTCCAATCCGCGCCCAGGGCCGCCTGCGGATCATCGCCGTCGGCGAAGAGCTCGGGCGGGCCGACGACGTCGCCGTGCTGCTCCCAGCCCTTCTCCTCGAAGTAGGTCTGGAGGGAGAGCTGCCGCTCCTCGATCTCCTCCTCGGAGAGCTCCGGCGCCTGGAAGACGGACTTGCCGAAGAGCGTGTGCTCTGCCGCCTCCCCGTCATCTGCCGCGGCGAAGCCCGCGAAACCAGCGAAACAAACAAACGCAGAGGCCAAGGGAGCGATGGCACGCAACATTCCTGCATCCTTGCACGGGCCGCGCGCGAGATCCAGACAGCAAACCGAAGATAGCTCATCGGTCCGCCAACGCTGACCTCCCGGGCCGGTGCGCGGCGAAAACGCGCGTCCCGACGCGCTCCGACCAAAGGCTGCGACCCCCAACCCCTCGCCCTGTCTGTGGGCTGCGTCCCCAGCGGCCTTCCGCCGCCGTGGGAGCGAGCACCAGACCGGAGAGCCGCGCTCTCACGTCGCGCGGTCCCCGACCGCTCACGCGGTAGGCGACGGGTTGGTGGTCACCTGCACATGATCGTAGCGGAGGTCCGCGACGCGGCTGTGACATCTCGCCGACACCTGGGCGACAGCACAGATCCGCAGAGACCGCCGCAGGCGGCCGAGAGTCCGCAGCGAGCGCCATCCGTGGCCTGACGTTCGGACGCCCCGCACCTGAGCCGATGATCGAGACGTAGCCACGGCGAGGCGCCGGATGCCGCAGGTGCAAGGCGAGGGAACCGCGCGCTCGCAGGTCGCGCGGGCCTCTGGGTTCGGGTCCGTCCCGGCGCGAGTCCTACTCGCCGAGGGCGTCGCGCGCAGCGCGGGCGACGTCCTCATGCTCGGAGCCGGTGAGCTCGCGCAGGAGCGCGGCGCCCTCCTCGGTCTCGCTGT
>JAGQIT010001371.1 GCA_020431135.1 Myxococcales bacterium
CACCTCGACGGCAAGCTCTTCGTCGACCGCGTCGAGGACCCGCGGAGCTTCTGCACCTGGAAGGAGTTCGCCCGCCAGCACGAGGCCGGCGTCCGCGAGCATGTGAAGGCGGTCGTCGCCCGCTACGGCTCGTGACCTCGCGGCCCGCTGCGGCTCACGTCGCAAGGACGGCATGAGTCCGGGCGTCCTCGTTCACGCGATCGCCTCGACCGCCGGATCGCCGACCGCGAGCGCGGGATGACTCCCTGCGCATCGCGCCGCGGCGACCGCGAAGAAGCTGCGGGAGTCCGGGTCCGCGAGCGCGTCGACGGGGCGTCGGTGACGAGCGCGCCGCCGCAGCGGGCTGCGCGGCCCGTGTGCGCCCAGCGCGGCCCGAACCCGCCAGCGCGGGCCCCCCTCGCCCGACAAGGGCGCCGGCCGAGGAGCGGTGGTATGGTTTGCCGCCCGTGAATCCCGCCCGCCGCCGCCTCGTCGCCTCGATCGGCACTATCGCCGTCCACGGGCTCCCCCTCCTCACCTTCGCGACCTGCTCGCTCGGGGTCGACGTGGAGATGCCGGAGTTCGAATTCGAGCTCACGGAGGTCGAGTTCATCGACCCGGATCAGGAGCTCGGCGAGGGGCTGCCGGAGCCCGAGCCGGAGCCCGAGCCCGAGGTCCAGCCGCCGCAGCCCGAGCCGGAGCCAGAGCCAGAGATCGAGGGCGACACCGACGGCGCCGAGGACGAGCCCGAGCCCGAGCCCGAGCCGAAGAAGCAGTTCGGCGACAAGAAGTCGAAGGTCGACAAGCTCGGCCCGGCGAACTCGAACTTCTTCATGCTCCTCAACGCGAAGAAGACCGCCGGCCTCCCCTTCGCCGAGTCGATCATCGAGATCATGGCGTCGCTGCCGGACTTCCAGTTCATCATCGACGGCGGCGGCTTCCACCCCCTGCGCGACTTCAACTACATGGTGATCGCCAGCCCCGACATCCGCGACGTCTCGCAGACCTTCCTCGCGGTCGAGTACAAGCTCCCGCAGCAGGAGATGCAGGACGGCCTCGACCGCGCCGCCGCCGGCCGCGACCAGGCGATCGCGTGGGAGGAGCGCGGCGGCCTGACGATGGGCAACCCGAAGCCGATCGGCGACCCGGAGTCCGACTGGGACCCGCGGTGGTTCGTCTTCCTCGACGACAAGGTCGCCGTCTACGTCCGCGAGGAGTTCCTGTCGCAGATCATCGAGGGCCCCGACGCCAGCAAGGGCAAGACCTCCGGCAACTTCGTCGCCAACCTCACGCGCATGCGCACCTACGCCGCCCGCGAGCCCAAGGCCGGGATGCAGATGCAGATGAAGGACATCTACGCGAGCGTGCGGATGAAGAAGACGCCCTTCACGATCCCCGACGCGATCGAGGTCATGGCCGAGGCCGCCGCCGCGCCCGAGCTGGTCGTCAAGATGGACTTCCTCGACGATCCGGCGGCCGAGCAATTCGAGAAGGAGTGGAAGGAGCTCCTCCCGCGCTTCATCGACGAGAAGGTCCCGCTCCTCGCCCGCGGCATGGCCCGCGGCCTCTACGAGCAGATCGACATCGGCCGCGAGGACAAGGGCATCACCCTCCGCTCCGAGTTCTCGAAGACCCAGGCGACGCTCCTCCTCGACCAGGTCGCGTCGATGTCGAGCAAGATGCTCCGGCGCACGCCCGAGGAGATGGAGCAGCTCCGCAAGCGGCGCAAGGAGCTGTGGGAGGCCCGCCAGGGCGGCAAGATCGCCCCGTCGGCGGCGCTCGAGAAGCTCAAGACGCCGGCCCCCGAGGACCCGGGCGCGAACCCGCCGACCCCCAAGGGCGACAACGGCGAGGCCCCGAGCGAAGAGGGCGGCGTCGAGGGCGGCGTCCCCGGAGGGGTCCCTGGCGGGGTCATCGGCGA
>JAGQIT010001372.1 GCA_020431135.1 Myxococcales bacterium
GTCGCGGTGGATGATCCCGGCCGCGTGGGCCGCGGCGAGCCCCTGCCCGGCGGCGACGAAGGCGGCGACGATCTCCTTCCAGGGCCGCGGACCCGCGTCGAGCCAGCCCTTGAGATCGGAGCCGTCGATCAGCTCCATGGCGACGAAGAGGCGCTGGCCGAGAACGCCGACGTCGTGGACGGTGACGACGTTGGCGTGGGCGAGGCGGGCCATCGCCTGGGCCTCGCGGAGGAGCCGCTGCGACCCGCCGCTGCGCTCGTCGACGCGGGCGTGGAGCACCTTGATCGCGACGCGGCGGTCGAGGTCGGGGTCGTGCGCGGCGTAGACCGAGCCCATCCCGCCGGCCCCGAGCCGACCCTCGATGCGGTAGCGACCGACGCGGTCGCCGACCTCGAGCTCCGTCGCCCGTCGGCGCGGCCGCGCGGTCGCCTCGCCGCCGGCGACGATCGTCGCCTCATCGCCCGAGACGGCGATATCCGCCGCCACGCCGTCCGCGCGGATCATCGTCGTCCGGTCCGCCTCCCGGGAGTCGACCATGGCCGAGAGTGTAACGACCTTCGCGCGACCGGCAGCGTCGCTATTTCGCGCTCGGCGGCGCCTCGGCGGGCGCGGGCGCGTCGAGATCGCCGGCGCCGAGGTAGGGCGCGAGGCCGACGACCGTGGCGGGCGCGTCGATCTTCGCGTAGCTCTGCGGCCCGGTCCAGGCCCCCCAGCAGCGGACCTGGCCGCCGCGATCGCGGGCGCAGGTGTGGCCGTCGCCGGCGCTGATCTCGACGACGTCCTTGAGATCGACGACGGTGACATAGCCGGTCCGCATCTTCGTCGTCCCGTCGCCGAGCTGCCCCTCCTTATTCTCACCCCAGCAGCGGACAATTCCGGCGTCGCTGAGATAGCAGGCGTGGCTCTCGCCGACCGCGACGTCGACGGCCTTGCCCGGGAAGTCCACCATCGTCCACAGCGGTCCGCCGAAGGCGAAGGGCTCGGGCTCGTCCTCGAGCTCGTCGTACGCGTCGACGTCGTAGCGCTCGCTGAGGTCGCTGACGACCTCGGCGAGCGCCCCTGTGCACTCGAGCCCGCCGTCGGCCCGGAGCGCGCACAGGTTGTCGCCCTCGGCGTCGATCTTCGTGTAGTCGCCGCTCGACACGAGGCTCGGCGTGTCGTGGACCACGTCCTCCATGGTCACGACCTGATCGGTGAGCCGACCCCAGCAGTAGAGGCCCTCGCGGGTCGCGGCGCAGCTGAACTCGTCGCCGAGCGCGAGGTCGCGGATCTCGCCGCGGACCCCCGTGACCTTGAGCGGCGAGGTGCTGCGCACGGTCTCGTCGGTGGCCGCAGGGTCGACGGCGTCCTCGTCGTCGTCGTGATAGCGGCCGTTGCCGAGCTGACCGGCGTCGCCGTTGCCCCAGCACAGCACGGTGTGATCGCGGAGCGCCGCGCAGGTGTGCGACATGCCGACGGCGACGTGGGCGACGCTGGCGAGGCCCGGCACGCGGACGAGGCCGTCGATGTCGCCGGGGACGCCGAGGCAGCCGTCGTCGTTCATCCCCCAGCAGCGCAGCTGCTCGCCGCCGACGATGGCGCAGGAGTGGCTGTCGCCGATCGCCAGCCCGCGGATCCCCGCGACCTCGACGTCCTCATCGCCGTACGCGTAGCGGTGCTCGACGCACTCGAGGTCGCCCTCGACGAGGCGAACGCAGCTCGTGGTCCCGCCCGCGGCGATCCCTGCGATGTCCTTGCGCCCGGCGAAGAGCGGGCGCGGGCGATCGCTGTAGGCGAAGCGGCCGGCGCCGAGCTGGCCGTAGCGGTCGCTCCCCCAGCACTTCACGGCGCCGGCGCGATCGCGGACGCACTGGATCCCGAGATCGCTGACATAGTCGACGGCCTCCGCCCACTGATCGCCGGGGATCTTCGTCTTCCACAGCGGCCCCTGCGACGGGACGACGGCCTTGTACTCGCCGTAGCCCCCGCAGAGCTGGCCGCCCGCCGCCGTCCGGTAGCAGTGATCCGAGCCCGAGACCGCCGCGTCGACGACGTCCGTCGCCACGACCCCGGCCTCGAGGACCTGATTGGCGCGGACCTTGTACGACGACCAGCACTCGAGGCTCCGCGACGCCCGGAGGACGCAGAAGTCGCTGCTCTTGGTGTCGATCGTCAGGGCGTCGTCGACGCCCGCGACGACGACCGCGACGGCGTTCGCCTCGTCGCCGAAGGGATCGATGCAGGCGACGGTGTGATCGCGGCGGCGGCCGCAGATGGTCGCGCTGTACGCGGTCATCGCCAGCTCGACGACGTCGCCGAGCTTGCGCGTCCGCCACAGGGCGCCCCCAGGGGCGCCGTTCGACCGCGGGCTCCCCCAGCAGATCACCTCGCCGCCGTCGACCAGGGCGCAGCTCGCCGAATTGCCGACGACGACCTCGATCGCGCCGCGGACCTCCGGGAGCTTCACCGGAGCCCCGCGGTTCTCGTCGATCCCCGGGCCGAGCTGGCCGAGCTGGCCGGCGCCCCAGCACGCCACCTCGCCGCCGCTGGTCAGCGCGCAGGTGTGCTTGCCGCTCGTCGCGATCGTCCGCGGCCGCGGGGTCACCTTGAGCGCGACCTCCTCAGGGGCCGCGCCCGCGGTGGTCGTCCCCGCGTCGCCGGTGGTCCCCGTCGTCGCCGCGCCCGTCGTCGCCGCCGCCTCCGCCGCCTCCGTTGCCGAAGGCGCCGCTCCCGCCGTTGCCCGAGCGGCCGTTGGTGCCGACGGAGTTCTCGCTGCGATCCCCCCCGGGGCCGTCGTCACCGCCTCCGCCGCCACCTCCGCCGCCTCCGCAGCA
>JAGQIT010001373.1 GCA_020431135.1 Myxococcales bacterium
CGAGGAGCGAGATCTCGCACTCGAGGTCGTCCCACTGCGCCGGCTGGACGGGCGGGAAGCGCGGGTCGTGGAAGCCGGCGGAGACGGCGAAGCGCGCGACCCCGTCGCTGAGGTTGGGGTAGGGCTCGAGGGTGCCGATGCAGCCGGCGAGGGCGGGGCCGTCGTGCCACGAGACGAAGAGGCGGCTCGGGGCGTCGAGGCGGGGATCGGCGGGGCGCGGCGCGGCGGTCAGGGCGAGGGCGGCGGCCTCGGGGTGGCGGGCCGCGAGCGCGTCGCGGAGCGCCCGGCGGGCGACGTAGCAGAGCCAGCGCCGCGAGGCGTCGGCGAGCGGCTCGACGGGGGCGGGGATCGGTGTGGCCATCACCCCATCATCCCCTGTTCTCGGCGGCGGCGCCCGTCGGGCACCGCGTCAAGCTTGCGCCCGCGCGGCGGGCTCGCCTCATCGACGGCGGCGGCGGCGGAGGAGGCCGAGGCCGAGGCCGAGGCCGATGAGCGCCGCGAGGTCGTTCTCGGGGCGCTCGCTGTGGCAGCCGCAGCCGCTCTCGCTGTCGATGCCGCCGGAGGTCGCGGAGTCGGTGCCGGTGCTCGCGTCGCTGTCGCTCTCGCCCCCCGAGGCGGAGCCGCTCGCGGTCGCCCCGCTGGTGCCGCCGGCGGAGTCGCTGGTGCCGCCAGTGCCGCTGGCAGAGTCGCCGGTGCCGCTGGCCGAGCTGTCGGAGGCGCCGCCGGTGCTGCTGTCGGAGCCGCCGGTGGAGCTGTCGGTGCCGCCGGTGGAGCTGTCGGTGCCGCCGGTAGAGCTGTCGGTGCCGCCGGTGGAGCTGTCGGTGCCGCCGGTGGAGCTGTCGGTGCCGCCGGTGCCGTCGGTGCCGCCGGAGGTGCCGTCGGTGGTGCCGTCGGTGGTGCCGTCGGTCGTGTCCCCCGTGGTCCCGATCTGCGGGTCGCAGACGTCGCCGATGCCGTCCTCGTCGTCGTCGATCTGCTCGGGGTTGGCGACGTCGGGGCAGTTGTCGCACGAGTCGCCGACGCCGTCGTCATCGGCGTCGGCCTGGTCGACGTTGGCGTCGTCGGGGCAGTTGTCGTCGGCGACGCAGACGCCGTCGTCGTCGATGTCGTTGGCGTCGATGAAGGGCATGCACGGCGGGCCGTTGAAGCAGGCGATCCCCTTGACCTTCGTCGTCAGATCGTCGAAGTCGTCGTCGCCGCCCTGGATCAGGTCCTCCCACGCGAAGTAGTAGGTGCGCGGGGTCTCGGTGCTCTCGTAGATGATCAGGTGGACGAAGGGGTTCATCTGGTTGGCGTCAGGGTTCCACTTCACCTCGCTGAAGAAGATGTTGTAGATCGAGCCGGGGTTGTTGATGTCAGCGCAGCCGCCGGTCGCCTCGAAGAAGCCGATCTCGCCGCCCGCGTAGGCGGGATCGGCCTTGATCGACACCGTCTTCGTCGCCCCGACCGGGTCGTTGCAGCTGAGGATCTCGTGGAGGTCGGCGAGCGTCGGCTTCTGATCGGTGACGTTGTACCAGCCGAAGGAGTTCTTGTAGCCGGCGTTGCGCTGGAGGACCTCGAACTCGAGGGCGCACTCGGGGAGGAAGCTCTGCGGATCGATCGCCGCGTCGTTCAGCGCGTCGATCCCCTCGCCGAGCATGTTGAAGAGGTTCTGCAGGCTGTTGCCCACAGGGATCACCTTGTTGTTCGGCTGCTGCAGCGCCTGCGCGTCACCAGCGGTGACGAGGAGGGCCGCGACCCCGAGAGACGTCCAACTCCACCTAGACCGACAGACCATCCACCACGACATAGAGATGATTGTCGACGACGGCGGGGGCGAGCGCAACGCGCTGTCAGATGGCGGCTGCCGGGAATTGTCGGCGGCGCCGCGGCGCCGCCGCGAGGGTCACGAGCGCGCGGCAACGACGTGCGTTCACGCGTGGGTCGCTCCCGGTGATGCGAGCTGACGGCGGGGCCGCGGCGCGCTAGAACGTCGCCGCGATGAACGAACGGATCGCCGCGATCGACGACTTCTGGACCCGCGAGTTCGCCTACTACCTGTGCGAGCACCGCAACCCGCTCAACCGCCTGACCCACATGTTCGGCATCCCGATCCTCGTCGGCACGGGGGCGCTCGCCATTGCGACGGCGAGCTGGTCGCTCTTCCTCTGGGGACAGGCGATCGGCTGGGCGCTGCAGCTCCTCGGCCACCGCTTCGAGGGCAACCGCCCGGCGCTCCTCAAGCGGCCGATCTCCTTCCTGATGGGCCCGCTGATGGTGCTCGTCGAGCTCATCGGCTACGCGGGCGTCCGCCTGCCCTTCGCCGAGCGGGCGCGGCGGGTCGTCGGCGACGCCTGAGCGCTCGCCGCCCTCGCGTTCCCCTCGCGCGGGCGGTCCTCCCCGCGGATGCAGGGTGTACCCTCGTGGGTGATGCGCTCGCACCTCCGCGTCCCCCTGGCGTCTACGCTCCTCCTCGCGCTCACCTGCGGGTTCAGCCCGCGCGCCAGCGCCGACGAGGGCCAGTGGATGCCCGAGCAGATCGCCGACCTCGATCACGAGGAGCTCCGCCGCCGCGGCCTCGAGAGGACGGCGACCGAGCTCTGGGATCCCGCGGGCGGCGGCTTGATGCGGGCGGCGGTCAACCTCAGCGGCTGCTCGGCGTCCTTCGTGTCGGCGGACGGCCTGGTGATCACCAACCACCACTGCGCCTACTCGGCGCTCCAGGCCCGCTCGACCGTCGACCGCGATCTCCTGAAGGACGGCTTCCTCGCGCGGACGCGGGCGGAGGAGGAGCCGGCGCCGGGCAAGACGGTCCGCGTGGTCGCGCGGATCGACGACGTGACCGCGGAGCTCCGCGCGGTCGCCGAGGCTGAGACCGACGACGCCGCGCGCCTCAAGGCCGTGCGCGCGAAGGAGCGGGCGCTGGTCAAGGCGTGCGATGAGGAGGCCCCCGGGCGCCGCTGCGAGGTCGCGTCCTTCTTCGGCGGCTCGCAGTACCGACGCATCGCCTACCAGGAGCTCCGCGACGTCCGCCTGGTCTACGCGCCGCCGTCGTCGATCGGCGAGTTCGGCGGCGAGGTCGACAACTGGATGTGGCCGCGGCACACCGGCGACTTCTCGATCCTCCGCGCCTACGTCGGCCCCGACGGCGAGCCCCGCGACCACCACCAGGACAACGTCCCCTACCGCCCGGAGCACTGGCTCAAGGTCGCGTCCGAGGGCGCGCGCCCGGGCGACTTCGTCGCCGTGCTCGGCTACCCGGGGCACACGACGCGCTACCTCTGGGCCGACGCCCTGGCCGCGCGCATCGAGGTCTCGCTGCCGCAGACGATCGACCTCTACGGCGAGTGGATCGCGATCGCCGAGGAGCTCGGGGCGGCGGATCCCGAGGTCGCGATCAAGGTCGCGGCGACCAAGAAGAGCCTCGCCAACCGGCACAAGAACTCGCGGGGGATGCTCGCGGGGATCGAGGCGATGGGGCTCCTGGAGCGCCGCCGGGCCGAGGAGACGGAGCTCGCGCGCGGCGACTCCGAGGGCGTGCTCGCGGAGCTCGCGGCGATCACCGCGACCCGGCGGGCGCGCAGCCACGCGAGCTTCCTCCGCGGCCAGGCGGCGGGCGGGCCGACCCTCCTCGACGCCGCCGTCGACCTCGTCCGCTGGGCCCGCGAGCGCGAGCGTGCGGACGCCGATCGGGCGCCGGGCTACCTCGAGCGCGACCGCGACGTGCTCTGGCGGGGGATCGAGCGCCGCCTCCGTGACCACGACCCGGAGCTCGCGGCGCAGCTCCTCGCCGCCGTGCTCCGGCGGGCCGCGGCGCTCCCCGACGACCAGCGAATCGCCGCCCTCGAGGGGCTGATCGCCGGCAAGGCGGGCGGGCGCGAGGTCTTCGTCGCGGCGACGCGGCGCCTCTTCGCGTCGACCTCCCTCACCGCGGAGGCCCGCCTGCGCGAGCTCTTCGACGCCGACGCGGCGACCCTGCGCGCCGCCAAGGACCCGCTGCTCCGCCTGGCCAACGCCCTCGTCGACGAGCTCGAGGCGGCCGAGGCGATCTCCGAGCGCGAGGGCGGGCGCCTCCTCAACCTCAACCCGGCCTACTTCAAGCTCCTCCGCGGCGTCCGCCCGGGGCCGCTCTACCCCGACGCCAACGGCACGCTGCGCCTCAGCTTCGCCAGCGTCCGCGGCTACCGCCCGCGCGACGGCCTCGAGGCGCTGCCGCAGACGACCCTCGCGGGGCAGCTCGCCAAGGTCACGGGGGCGCCGCCCTTCGAGCTCCCGGAGCGCGTGCTCGCCAAGGTCAGCGGCGCGGCCGGGACGGTCTGGGCCGACCCTGTCCTTGAGGACCTGGTCCTGTGTCTCCTCAGCGACGCCGACACGACCGGCGGCAACTCGGGCTCGGCGGTGATCAACGGCCGCGGCGAGGTCGTCGGCCTCAACTTCGATCGCGTGTGGGAGAACATCGCCGGCGACGTCGCCTACCACCCGTCGCGCTCGCGCAACGTCATCGTCGACCTCCGCTACCTCTTCTGGCTCCTCGACCAGGTCGAGGACGCGTCGGCGCTCCTCGACGAGCTCGGCGTCGCCGGCCTGCGCGGCGAGCAGC
>JAGQIT010000140.1 GCA_020431135.1 Myxococcales bacterium
GATCCGCTTCTTGACCTTCTCGAGGTCGTAGTGGTCCTCGTTGAGGACGTCGCGGACGGTCGAGATGTCGAGCTGGTCCTCCGTCGAGATCGACCACGGGAGGTCGGTCATCCACTCGAGGTAGGTCCGCGTCACCGTGTACTCGGCGCTCGACGGCTGCATCGACTTGAGGCGATCGAGCTGCTTGCGCGCGACCTTCTCGACCTCCTCGGGCATCTTGGCCTCGGCGATCTTGCGCGAGAACTCCTCGATGTCGCCGCCGTCGTCGTCCATCTCGCCGAGCTCGCCCTTGATCGCCTTGAGCTGCTGGCGGAGGACGTACTCGCGCTGCGAGTGGCCCATCTCCTCCTGGACCTGCGAGTTGATGCGCTCGCGGACCTTGAGGATCTCGAGCTGGCGCGTGAGCAGCGTCAGCACCTTGCGCAGGCGCTCCTGGACGTTGTTCGCGCCGAGGACGTCCTGCTTCTCGTGGATCTCGATGTCGAGGTTCGAGATCACGAGGTCGGCGACCTGCCCGGGCTCGGTGACGCTGTCGATCAGCGCCGCCGCCTCGCGCGGGAGGTCGGGGACGAGGGCGATCAGCCGCTTCGCCGTCTCCTTGATGTTGAGCATCAAGGCCTCGGACTCGATCTCGTCGACGACGACGTCGGCGAGCTCGACGACCTTCGCCTGGAGGAAGGGCTCCTCGGCGACGAAGCCCTCCAGGCGCATGCGCACCACCCCCTGGAGGATGACGCTGTAGTTGTCCTTGGCGAGCTTGATGACCTTGAGGATCCGCGCGGCGCAGCCGACCTCGTAGACGTCGTCCTCGGACGGCTCCTCGGTGCGGGCGTCCTTCTGGGTGACGATGCCGATGATCGGCCGCTCCTTCGCGATCGCCTCCTCGATCAGACGCACCGACTTCGGTCGGCCGACGTCGATCGGGATGATCGACCCGGGAAAGAGGACGGAGTTGCGGAGCGGTAGGAGCGAGAGCACCTCGGGGAGCTCTGGCGTGTCGCCCTTTCCGGCGGGTCCTGGCGAAAATGAGGCTGTATCGGTCACAACGACGCGGCCAACGTATCACCGGTGGTGGGCCTGTCAACCGGCCGCATCCGCGCCGCGAGGGTCGCCCCCGCCCCCTCGAGCTGACCCCGAGGCAACCCCGCCCGCGGTGGTAGAGTTGGGCGTGCGTCCGCTCTGCCTCGTCGTCCAGACCGGCCCGGATCGAGGCCGCAGCGTCCCCCTCGACGGCGCTCCCCTGACCATCGGCCGCGGCCAGGATCAGCGCCTCCAGCTCCGCGACGCGGCGGTCTCACGTCACCATCTGACGGTCCGCCCGCACCCCCGCGGCGACGGCCTCGAGCTCGCGGAGATCGCCGGCGTAAACCCCTGCTGGACCCTCCGCGAGGGCGCTCGTGTCCAGTTGAAGGCCGGCGACGCCATCGCCGTCGGCGCGGCCTTCACCCTCGGCAACACGACCCTCCGGCTCGAGGAGATCCGCGGCGCCGCGGAGGCCGGCCCTGCGCGTGCGGGACGCTCCAAACGCACCGTCGAGCTCGACGCCACCCAGGTCATCGGTCGGCCGAGCGGCGGCAATCGTCTCGCCGCCCTCGCCGCTCTCGGCGACCGCCTCGCCCGCTGCGGCTCGCTACAAGCGGTCTACCGCACCGCGACCGACTGGGCCCTCGAGGCGATCCAATCGACGCGGGCGCTCCTCCTGACCAGCGAGGGCGACGACATCCTCGGGGTCGCGAGCGCCGGGCGGGTCGGCGATCTCGCGCTCTCGTCGGCGATCCTGCGCCGGGTCCAGAGCGAGCGGCGCGCGTTTCTCCTCGGGGATCTCCTCGCCGAGCCCGACCTCGCCGACCGCCGATCGGTCCAGGCGCGCGGGATCGTCGGCGCGATGGCGGCCCCCGTCGAGCACCTGATCTTCTACGTCGAGTGGGGCCCGGCCGAGGCCGCACGCGGTCGCCACTCCGAGGAGGATCTCCTCCTCCTCGTCTGCGCCGCCCAGCTCGTCGCGGCGATCGGCGACAGCGCGGAGGAGCGCAAGCAGCTCAAGGCCGCCGCACGCAGCCGCGCCGGCGGCTCCTCCGGCGGCGGCCGGATGATCGGCGCGTCGGCGGCGATGCGGAAGCTCCAGGTCTTCCTCGAGCGGGTCGCGGCGACGAATTCGACGGTGCTCCTCCTCGGCGAGAGCGGCACCGGCAAGGAGCTCGCGGCCGGGACGATCCACGCGCTCTCGCCCCGGGCCCAGGCGCCCTTCGTCGCGATCAACTGCGCAGCGATCGCCGAGAACCTCCTCGAGAGCGAGCTCTTCGG
>JAGQIT010001374.1 GCA_020431135.1 Myxococcales bacterium
GATCGCCAAGATCGCCGCCCGCGTCGCCGCCGGCGAGTCGCTCGCCGCCCTCGGGATCCGCGAGGAGGCGCCGGCGCACATCGCCGTCAAGGTCCCGGTCTTCCCCTTCCACAAGTTCCAGGGGGTCGACACGATCCTCGGGCCGGAGATGCGCAGCACCGGCGAGGTCATGGGGATCGCCGCCGACTTCGGCGCGGCCTTCCACAAGGGGCTGCTCGCCGCCGGGATCCGCCTGCCGCAGGGCGGCCGGGTCTTCGTCTCGGTCCGCGACGACGACAAGGCGCTGGTGATGCCGGCGGTCCGCCACCTCGCGGCCCTCGGCTTCGAGCTCGTCGCCACCCGCGGGACCGCCAAGGCGCTGCGCGACGCCGGCCTCGCCTGCGCCGACATCAACAAGGTCAAGGAGGGGCGCCCGCACATCGTCGACGCCCTGGTCAACGGCGAGATCGCCATGCTGATCAACACGACGATCGGCGCCCAGTCGATCCGCGACTCCTTCACGATCCGCCGGACCGCCCTCCTCCAGCGCGTCCCCTACTTCACGACCATCGCGGGCGCGGTCGCCGCTGCGAAGGCGATCGAGGCCGCGCGCAGCGGCGACCAGGCGGTCGTCGCCCGCGCCCTCCAGGACTACCACCGGCCCGCCGCCCAGGCCGCGCGCTAGCGGAGCGAGGCGCGGCCGAACGGCCCTCGCCGCGCCTCGCGGCAAGGGGGATGCGCGGCGCGCCGGCATCCGGTACGGTAACGCGCTCAGCGAACGAACATCACGGCGGCCCGTCGCCTGCGGGCCGAGAGACCACGAGAAGAGATGAGCCAAGACAAGTTCCCCATGACCCCGTCCGGGCGCGACAAGCTCCGCGCTGAGCTCAAGCAGCTCAAAGAGGTCGAGCGCATGCAGAACGTCCGCGACATCGAGGAGGCGCTGGCCCACGGCGATCTGCGCGAGAACGCGGAGTACCACGCGGCCAAGGAGCGGCAGGCCGAGATCGACGCGCGCATGCGCTACCTGGACTATGTCCTCGCCAAGGCCGACGTCATCGACCCGGCCCATCTCAGCGGCGACAAGGTCACCTTCGGCGCGACCGTCACGCTCCAGGACTTGGACAACGACACCGAGGTCGTCTACTGCCTCGTCGGCGAGCACGAGTCGGACGTCAAGCTCGGCAAGATCTCGATCAAGGCGCCGATCGCCCGGGCGATGCTCGGCAAGGAGGTCGGCGACGAAGTCATCGTCCGCCTGCCCAAGGGCGACCGCGAGTACGAGGTCGTCAACGTCGAGTACAAGGCGATCGACTGATGCGCACGCTCGCCGGCTCCGCCCTCGCCTTGGCCTTGGCCGCCGTCCTCCCCGCCTGCAAGGCCGGTGAGGGCGACGCCTGCCGCTGCGCCGCCGACTGCCGCTCGGGGCTCCAGTGCGCCGCCGAGGGCCAGCGGGCGCTGGATCCGGGCGAGTGCTACAACGCGGGCTCCGGCACGCCGATGGGGCTGTGCGTGCCCGCGGCCGAGGTCGACGACTACGACTCCGGGGCCACGGAGGTCGACCCGTCGGCGGCCAACTACCCCGAGAACAAGCGCGACTTCGGCTGGCCGGACAGCGGCGCGAGCGACAGCGCGACCTCGTCGACGACCGACGGCACCACCACCGACGGCACGAGCACCTCGTCGACGACCGACGGCACCACCACCGACGGCACCACGACTGACGGCACCACCACCGCCGGCACCACGACTGACGGCACCACCACCGCCGGCACCAC
>JAGQIT010001375.1 GCA_020431135.1 Myxococcales bacterium
CCTCCTCGTAGCTCTTGCGGAGGAGGAAGTGGACCCAGTCGTCGACGCCGAGGACCTCTTCGAGCGCCCACGCGAGCGCCTGCGTCGTCAGGTCGACGGCCTCGCCCTCGGGCGCGCCATAGGGCGGGTTGCCGACGACGAGGCGCCGACGCCCCCGCAGCGCCGGGTGATCGCGGCGGAGCTCGCGGAAGTCGCCGACCACGACCTCGTGCGCCCAGCGATCGAGGTGGCGCCGCTCCTCCTCGCGGATCTCGATCGCCACGCGCCGCGCGTCCGGCCAGACGTTGGCGACGCGGCAGAGGATCCCGCCCGCGCCAGCGCCGAGGTCGATCACGACGTCGGGCTCGACGCCGACGGCCTTCGCCGCCCACAGGCCCTGCTCGCCGAGGTCCGAGGGCGTGAACCACGCCTTGTGCTCGTCCCAACGGGCGCTCACGCCGACCTCCTGCGGAGCACCGCCGAGATCTCGCCGCGGAGACGGCCGACCCTCGGGTGCGCGTAGCGGTTGGTCGTCCGCGGATCCCTGTGGCCGAGGAGCTCGCCGATCTGGGCGAGCGGGACGTTGGCCTCGTGGAGCGCGGTGGCGAAGCCGTGGCGGAGGTCGTGCCGCCGCAGCCCGCGACAGCCGACCCGTCGGACGACCTTCGCCCACGCGCGGCGGACCTCGACCCGCGGCTTCCGGGGATCGCGGCCCGGGCAGATGTAGGGCCCGAGCCGCGGCAGGTGGGCGAGGACCGCGAGCGCCTCGTCGGGGAGCGCGACGTCACGAGCGCCGCGCTTCGCCTTCGGCAGGTGGAGCACCGCCTCCTCGAGGTCGAGGAAGCTCCACTTCGCGGTGAGGATCTCCTTGAGCCGCGCCCCCGTGAAGACGAGGAGGCGGAAGCATGTCGCGGAGACCAGGTCGATCTCCTCGGCGGCGACGAGGTCGTCGACGGCGTCGAGGATCTTGACCAGCGTCTCCCGATCGACCGGGACCAGCTCGGGCTTCGGCGCGTAGCGCTCGATCAGCTTGCACGGGTTGCTGCCGATCGGGCGCCAGCCGAGGCGCTCCGCGTGGGTGAGCGCCGCGGAGATGTAGCTGATGGTCCTGTCGGCGAGGACAGGCGTCTCGTGCCAGTCTTCGTGCAGCTCGCAGAGGTCGGCGAGGTCGATGCGATCCGCCGGGATGGCGCCGAGCCGCGGCTTCGCCCGCGCGTAGGCGCTTCGGTAGCAGCGGATGGTGCTCGGCGCGCGTCGCCGCCGCTCAAGGTGCGTCAGGTACCGCTCGAAGAGGTCACTTACGGTATGGCGACTCACGTCCTGTGCAGTCGTCCGCACGACCGCCGCGCTGCGCCGCTCGAACACGATCTCAGACGGCACGGCGCCCCCCTTCCTCGGAGGACATGTCCCGTCCTTCGACAGCCGTCCCGGTCACGGGGCACCGCACCGTTCCGAGCATTCGCGGCCCGTCGAAGGCCCGAAAAACGCGGCAGAGCGATCCGCCGAAGACCTCGGCGCGGTCTTCGAGGAGCGTTACCGAACGCAGCCCGAACATCGTTGCGAAGCGCGCAGTCGGCTTCGGCAGGGAGATCTCTCCCCCGCGGAGGACCTCGGTCAGGGTCGGCGTGATCACGACGCACCTCCCGTCGAGCCCCGCGGCGGCACCACCTTGAGGCGGCTCTGCTGGATCGCCCGGGCCTTCGCCACGGCGATCGATCCGGCGCCAGAGAACCCCGTACCCGCCGCGCCCGCCGCGATCGTCAGGACCTGGACGCCGTCGAGCTGATCCCACGAGACGGTCACCCGGTCGCCCTCGATCAGGGCCGGGCCGCGCACCGGCTGCCCCCTGCCCTGCTCGCCGATCGACGCGGGCTTGCCCGTGACGAGGGCCGCGAGCGCGGCTGCCCTCGCGGTCAGGCGGTCATGCGACGCGCCGGCGGCCCAGCCCTTCGACGCGCGGACGAGCGCCCACCACGTCGCGGCGATCGGCCGATCGGTCCCCTCGTACCAGGCGAGGACCTCGGCGCAGCGCCAGTGACCGCAGGCCGGGCAGAGAACCTCGTGACCGTCGGCGAGCGCTTGGCAGCGGCAGCACCGCCAGGAGATCGAGATCTCGCAGCTCATCGCCGACCCCCGATCGCGCTGGCGCTGAGATCAGCGTCCGGCGGATCGGGGATCGGTGGTGGTCGAGGTTCGAGGTCGTCGCGGTCTGCGAGCTCGGCGAGGAGGGCGTCACGCTCCGCCTTGAGATCGTCGAGCTCGGCCTCGAGGTCGGCGACGCGGGACTCGAGACCGCCGTCGCCGGGCGCCGCTCCGGCGCCGAAGTGCTCCCACGCCGCGGCGACCGCGAGCGCGACGGCCCACGCCTCGGCGCTGCCCCACTGCGCGGGGCCCTGCGTCCGCAGCCGCTCGAGGACGAGCGGGTGAGCGAAGGGGATCGCGTGAGCGCAGGCCGAGCAGCCCTCCGCGCAGGCGCAGGGGTGGAACCAGAGGATCGCCGCCGGCCGAGCCCTCGCCCAGTAGTACGGCGGGAGGGTGTCGGCGGCGAACTCCGCCGGGCGGACCGCCGCGTCGTCGACCGCCGTGCAACGGTTGCTCGCCGCGATCAGACGGGCGTGGAGCGCGGCGAACTCCTCCTCGTAGAGGCGAGCGCTCGCCTCCTTGCGCCGCTCCGCGTCGCTCCGGCGACGCGCAACGCGGACCGGTTTGATCCGACCTAGGGGCTGGGCGCCGCGCGAGGGCGCGGTCTCAATCTGGGCTTCGGGGCAAGCGTTCGGGCTCGTCAGACCTGCTGATTCGTAATCAGCAGGCCTGC
>JAGQIT010000141.1 GCA_020431135.1 Myxococcales bacterium
GCCGGTGAGGTCGAGGATCACGTGCGAGGCCTTCTGCGTGACGATCGCGTCGAGCAGCTGCACCATGATCTCCGAGGCGCGCCGATGATCGAGCGCGCCGACCACAGGGAGCGCCAGGACGCTCTCCCAGACCTCGAGGATCGGCGTCGACAGCACGTCGATCGCGGCGGCCTGCTCGGCCACCAGCGTCCGCAGCTCCGCCTGCGTCTGCGCGAGGATCTCGCGCTGCTTGTGCTCGTCTTCGACGGCGCGCCGCGTCACGTCGATCAGGAAGTTCAGGGCCATGACGAGCTTCTGCAGCGTGTGCTCGTCGCCCTCCGTCGACACCTGGAAGTCGTAGTTCCCCATGATCGACTCCGCCTGGATCTGATCGGCGATGTCGTTGATGTGCTTGATGACCCCGTCGCGCTCGGTGAGCCGCCGGCGCGTCTCGCCGTCGAGGGTGTTGCTCAGCTTGCTCTCGGACATCGGGGTGATCCTCGCGTGCGCTCAGGGCTCTAGCGTTCAGGCGCTCAGGCGTCGGGGAAGCGGAGGACGATCTCGCACTCGTCCGCGCCCCTCTTCATGCAGCGGTCGTGGCGGACCTCGAGCCTCTCGCCGTAGTGCCCGGCGACCCACGTCGCCAGCCCGATGTAGAGCGTGCAGTGCTTGTTGGGCGACGTGTAGTGCATGACCAGCGTGTCGCCCCTGTCGTCGAGGCTGAACTTGTCGTTGACCCGGCGGCGCGCGTCGTCGCTGAGGCCCGTGGACAGGTTGTTGTGGATGGCCGGCTGCCGCGCGATCATGTCGCGGGCGCTCTTCGCCCCCTTGAAGAACCCCGGGAAGCGGAGCACGAGATCCTCGCCGGCGTAGTGGGCGAAGGCGGTCTCGACCGCGTCGGCGTCGCCGCCCGCGAGCTCCACCGCGGTGGCGACGATCCGCCGCCACTCGCCGTCGTCGTAGGCCGTGTCGAGCCGGAACTTCTCGCCCTCGACGCCCGCGCGCCGCTTCAGCTCGTCGACCGCGGCCTCGCCGAAGTTGCTCTTGACGAAGTCGAAGAGGATCTCGTGCATGATTCCGATCATCTCGCCTCTGCTCTCAGCGGGGCCATCACCCGCCGGCGTACGCCCGGACACGCGAGTCTCGTGGCTGGTGATCGAGAGCCGCTTGCTACCGACAAATTCTGGGCTCTCGACCGCGGGCGATCAACACGTTTCTCCGCGCCGCGACGCCCGAGGTTCTGCGTCTGCGAACCGTGCAACCCGGAGAACGCCGCGATCACGGTACAGCGCGGCAGCGGGGCTGCGCGTCGCAGGGCGCATTCGCGGGCGCCGCAGCGCCGGCGCAGACCTCTGCCATCGCCCTACGCGGGGCCGCCCCGGAAGCTCGAGTAGATCATCCAGCCGCCGATGAGGACGAAGAGCACCCCGCCGATCCGGGTGACCTGCGCCCCGTCGACGCGACCGTGCAGCCACGCGCCGGCGAGCGCCGCGAGGAGGCTCGATGTCACGAGCGCCGCCGCCGAGGCCGCGAAGACGAGCCAGCGCCTGCCGCTCTCCGCCGCCAGTCCAGCGGTCGCGAGCTGCGTCTTGTCGCCGAGCTCCGCGAGGAAGACGAGGCCGAAGGTCGAGAGGAAGAGGCGGAGGTCCATCGGCGGAGCCTACCAGGCTGCGGCGAGGCTCCGCACGCGGCCGGCGACCGCAGACGCCCGACGCGGCCCCGCCCCCCCGGAGGCCGGGGCGCTATGTCCCTTCGTACCCGTGGTAGCGGCGCCAGGCGCCCGAGTCCGCCATCTCGCAGAGCACCCGCAGCTGCGCGGCGTCGAAGACCCCGTCGCTGCGCGTGCTCTCCGGGAGCTCACGATCACAGAGCACGAGCCACGCGACGTTCGCGTCGATCCAGTCCGCTCGCGCGACGCTCGTCGCGGCGATCGGGCACGCCTCGACGGCGGTCAGCGAGGCGACGCCGTCGCGCTCCTCGAGGGTGAGGAGGGCCCAGCGCGGCTCGACGCAGTGCCAGCAGGTCCACTCCGTGATCGCGCGGCCCGACTCTGGGTTCGCCCGCGCCCGGAGCTGACTCAGGGACATGTCGTACGACGACACGCCGAAGCCCAGGGCGTCACCTTCGACCAGATCATCCGGGGCGTCCCAGTCCGCCCAAGGCGCGCGCAGATCGATGACCGCTCGACCCACTCGCCGGCAACGCGGACACTCGAGCGACGCCGTGATGAGTTGAATCCAGCCCACGCCTGACCTCGCGCCAGCGTACACACTCGAACGCATCGGCTCGAGCGCCCTCCCCCGCGAGGCGCAGGTCGTCCATGCGCGGACGCCCGTCTCGCCGCGCCGTCGGTCCTCGCGTCGGTCGCTCGAGCACTGCCGCCGCCTCTCGATCGCGCCCCTCGACGACGCGCGCCCGCGACCGCAGCCCGCCGCGCGCGACGTCGCGGACGACGCTCCGACGTGCGGACCTCCGCACCAAAAGCGCTAAATTTCGTGCGCCCGCCCGATCTCTCACCGACCCCCGAGTCGGGCGCACGCACGCCCGCGCTCGTCCTTTGACAAGCCGGCCGGAGGTGCCGCAGATTGCCCTCTAGGATGAGCGACACGCCCGAGCCGTTCTTGCAGCTGAGCACCGCGGACCCCGAGGCGGAGGCCCGCGAGATCCGCCTCGCCGGCGACCACATGGTGATCGGCCGATCGCCGCGGGTCGACATCGTGCTCGACCTCGACGGCGTCTCGCGCCGGCACGCGGAGCTCCGCCGCGACGACGAGGGCTGGTGGGTCAGCGACCTCGGCTCGGTCAACGGCACCCGCGTCAACGGCGAGCCCCTCGACGGCCGCCACAAGCTGGCGATCGGCGACCGCGTCGAGATCGAGAGCTTCGCCCTCCTCTTCCGCATCTAGCCGCCGCCTGCACGCCTCGGGCGGCCGCGCCTGAGCGCCGCGCGCCGCGGGCGACGCCTGGCGGGGCGGCCTCCGAACGTAGTACCGTCGGTGCCCCAGCGGCGCTGGGACGCCGACGATGCCCAAGGTCGAGAGCAACGGGATCACCCTCGAGTACGACGCCTTCGGCCGCGCCGAGGACCCGCCGCTCGTCCTGATCATGGGCCTCGGCTGCCAGATGATCTACTGGCACGAGGACTTCTGTAGCGCCCTCGCCGACCGCGGCTTCCGGGTGATCCGCTTCGACAACCGCGACATCGGCCTGTCGACGAAGCTCGATCACCTCGGGATGCCGCCGGTCGTCCGCCTCCTCCTCCGCGGCGGCGTCGGCCTCCGGGCGAGCGCGCCATATGGCCTCCACGACATGGCCGATGACACAGTCGGTCTCCTCGACGCCCTCGGCATCGAGCGCGCCCACGTCGTCGGCGTGTCGATGGGCGGGATGATCGCCCAGGTGATGGCGATCCGCGCCCCTGAGCGCCTCCTCTCGCTGTGCTCGTGGAGCTCGACGACCGGCGCCCGCTGGTGCTCGACGCCGACGCCGCGGGCCCTGCGGGCGCTCCTCTCGCGGCCGACGCCCGGGCGCCACGGCCGGGTCGAGCACGCCGTCCGCCTGATGCAGGTCGTCGGCAGCGGTCACCTGGTCGATGAGACATGGCTCCGCGATCGCGTCGGCCTCGCCTACGATCGGTCGAGCTACTGGGCTGGCTTCGTCCGCCAGTTCGCCGCCGTCGTCACCGCGAGGCCGCGGACGCGCGCGCTCGCCGACGTCCGCGCGCCGACGGTGGTGATCCACGGGAGCGCGGACTCGCTGATCCTGCCCGCGGGCGGCCGCGCGACCGCCTCGGCGATCCCCGGCGCCCGCCTCGAGGTGATCGAGGGCATGGGTCACGACGTCCCGCGCGCGCTCTGGCCGCGGCTGATCGCCGCGATCGCCGACAACGCCGCTCGCGCGTGAGCGCCGACGTGAGCTGACCTTGGGGTCATAAGGCCCCGGACCTCGGCGAACGCCGACGCTGGCTCGCAGACCCGCACGCCCGGTGCGAAACAGGCCCCGCGACCGGGGCGAAGAATGGCGTCCGATCGCCTCTTTTGCCCGACGGGCGCATCCACGACACTGGTTGCGTAGATGTCGGTCGGGGCTCGCCGCCCCCCCATTGGGAGTTCTCCATGCTGCAGCGAACGCCACGCCTCCTCGCTCTGAGCCTCTGCCTCGCCCTGGCCCCGGCGTGCAACGGCGACGACGGCACCACCGTCGCCGACAGCGACGCCGAGGCGAGCGCGACCTCCGACACGGCGAGCACCACCGGCACCACCGAGGCGTCGACGACCACGGAGGGGGACACGAGCACCACCACCGGCACCACCGGCGCCAGCGACACGGAGGACACGACGACGACGTCGACGACCTCCGACGGCAGCACGACCGTCGAGACCACCGGCGGGGTCGAGAGCGCCTGCGATCGCCTCGGCGGCGCCGACGGCCTCGAGGCGCTGCACATGGACTTCCTCGCCCGCGTCCTCGCCGACGATCGGATCAACGGCTACTTCCTCAACTCCGACGTCGACGGGCCCGCCCTCATCGCCTGCCTCGGCGACCAGGTGAGCGAGGCCCTCGCCTGCCCGGGCGCCGACTACGCGTGCAAGAGCATGCAGGACGCCCACTTCGAGCTCGGGATCAGCAGCCTCGACTTCGCCGACTTCGTCGAGATCTACGCCGCCGCCCTCGACGACCACCAGCTCGCCCACGCGGCGGTCACCGACGACGACAAGGCGGCGCTCCTCGGCGCCATCGCGGCCACCGAGGCCGACGTCGTCGAGGACGCCGACAGCAACCAGACCGTCTATCAGCGGATCGGCCGCAAGCCCGCGCTCAAGGCGCTCGTCGGCGACGTCGACACGGTCAAGACCTTCGTCAACGCGGTCTCCGGCGACCCGATGATCAACGGCTTCTTCACCGACGCCGACTTCGTCCGCCTCGCCACCTGCTTCACGCGCCAGCTCGCGAGCATCGACGGCCCGGTGAAGTACGGCCTCGAGGTCGACTCGCCGGGGCCGGGGATCGACGACGGGGTCGCGCTGGACGCTCCCTGCGTCGACATGATGAGCTCGCACGCGGGCCTCAAGGACAGCAAGGACGACTCGCTGATCACCTACTTCGACTTCACGCAGGTGCTCAGCGACCTCATCGTCGCGATGGACGCGGCGACGATCGCCGAGAACGACCAGCTCGCGATCATCGGCGTCCTCGGGCCGCTGTGCGAGGACATCGTCGGCGACCACCCCAACGACTGCCCCGGCAACAACACGTCGATCACGATCGACGCCAACGGCGTCAACCTGGCGATCCCGGACGACGGCTACACCGGCACCAAGGCGTCGATGGTCTGCGCGAGCCTGGCGGTCGACGACGACGGGATCAACTACGTCGAGGAGGTCGAGGTCGAGGTCGGGATCAACCACCCGTGGCTCGGCGACCTCGTGATCAAGGTCTACAGCCCGGCGAACAAGGTGATCACGGTCCTCTCGCGCGCCGGCATGAGCGAGCTCGCGGACGACGGCGGCGGCGTCTCGGTCGAGGGCTCGGACCTCTCCGCGGGCGCGCCGATCACCTTCCTCGAGGACGCCCCCTACGACGCCGAGACCCTCGGCGACGGCGTCAACCTCGGGAACTCCGGGATCGCCTGCCAAGACGACGGCCGCTGCGAGTACACCCCCAACCACGGCGCGGCCGCGGCCGGCAGCCTCGCCGACCTCGCCGGCGAGCTCGCCCCCGGCACCTGGCAGATCTGCGCCGGCGACGCGGGGAGCGCGGACAAGGGCACCCTGGTCAACGCCTCGATCAAGCTGCGCAAGGTCAAGTACAAGCCCTGAGCCGCGCTCCTCTCGCGGAGCGCGGAGCGCTCGCGCCCGCCGCGAGCCCCGCGCGCGTCGCCGTCGCGCTCGACGTGAGAACACCGCGGGCTCTCGGCACGGGACGCGCCGCGCCGCGTCCCGCCGCAGCGATGAGGAGACCGCGAGCGCGTGGGGCGTGCGGCCGCTTGCTGCTATGGTCCCGCCGATGTCGAGCGCCGCAGTCCTCCGCTCTGTTCTCGCGTCGTCGGCCGCCGCCTGGCGGGGGACCGACGCCTACCGCCACGCCGCGCGCACGCAGCCCGCGGCGCTCCTCGAGCTCTACGAGTTCGAGAGCTGCCCGTTTTGTCGCCTCGTCCGCGAGGCCCTGACGGAGCTCGACCTCGACGCGCTGATCTACCCGTGCCCGAAGCAGGGCGCCCGCTTCCGCCCGACGGCCGTCGCCCGCGGCGGCGCCGAGCAGTTCCCCTACCTCGTCGATCCGAACACCGGGCGCGAGCTCTACGAGTCGGCGGCGATCATCGACTACCTCGCGGAGACCTACGGCGGCCGGGCGTCGGCGACCCGCGGCCTGCGACGCCAGCTCCGGGTCCTCAGCTCCACGCTGGCGAGCGCCTTCAGCGGCGGCCGGGGGATCCGCGTCGCCCCGTCGCGCGCGCCCGCCGAGCCGCTCGTGCTCTTCAGCTTCGAGTCGAGCCCCTTCTCGCGCCTCGTCCGCGAGCGCCTGTGCGAGCTCGAGCTGCCCTACGTCCTGCGCAACGCCGGCAAGGCGAGCGCCTACGAGTACGGGCCGCCGGCCGTCCGCGACAAGCTGTGGAAGCGGCCGATGGCGACCGGCCGCAACCGCCGCGTTCTCGCCGAGCGCACGGGCAAGGTCCAGGTCCCCTACCTGATCGACCCGAACACCGGCGCCGAGATGTACGAGTCGGCGGCGATCGTCGCCTACCTCGACGAGACCTACGCGCTCTAGCAGCGACTCGGCCGAGCCGCGGCGGCGGGCTCACGATTCGCCGTAGTCCGCCGGCTTCACGCAGGTCCCCGCGTCCCAGTGGATCGTCACCTGGTCGTGGATGCAGAGGTCGTAGAGCGCCAGGAGGTCGATGTCGAGGTCGACCGGGTTCTCGCGGAGGTCGTACACCTCGCCGGGGCGCCCGGCGAGCGGCGAAAGATCGGCGATCGCGTTGCCGCGGAGATCGAGGCGCTCGACGCCGACGAGCGGGGCGAGATCGACGATGCCGCTGTCGCGCGCGACGAGCTCGCTGAGATGCCCCAGCCACGGGTTGGCGGCGTAGTCGAGGCCGGCGATGCCGTCGATCGTGAGGCTCCGCAGCCCTGACGCGGCGCTCAGCGGCGCGAGCGAGGCGATCGGGTTCTCCGAGAGGTCGAGCACGGCGACGCGCGCGAAGAACGGCGCGAGCACGTTGAGGTCCTCGAGGCCGCAGCGTCGGCAGATGATCTCGTCGGCCCGCAGACCCGCCTCGATCGTCGCTATGGGGTTCTCGGAGAGATCGAGCGCGTTCATCCACGGGGCGTCGACCTTCGGGATGTGGACGATCGCGTTGCCGCTGAGATCGACGTACGGCAGGGTCGAGCCGAGGGCCTCGAGCGGCGTGATGTCGGCGATCGCGTTGTCGGCGAGGATGAGCGCGCCGAGGCCCTGCAGGGCGACGCCGGTGAAGGTCGGGATCGCCGTGAGCGCGTTGCCGGAGAGATCGATGCCGCCCCTGATCGCCATGATCCGCGGCATCGGGGCCGCCGTGAACCCGTTGTCGCGCAGCGAGAGCCAGGCGAGTTCTCCGGGGATCGCCAGCGCCGACGCGTCCGTCAGCCCGTTGCCGTCGAGGCTGATCGAGACCTCGCGGCCGTCCGCGAAGGCGCCGAGCTGGTCGAGCTCGCTGAACGCGGTGCGGTTCGCCGAGATCGTCAGCAGGTGGCGCGCCGCCCCGAAGACCGCGAGCGGCGTGATGTCGTGGACCTGGGTGTCGTCGAGGTTGACCGTGAGCTGGCGATCGACGACGAGCCCGGCGATCGCCGAGATGTCGACGAGCGGGTTGGCGCTCACGTCGATCTCGAGGTCGCCGATCGCGGTGACGTTCTCGATCCCGTCGAGGCTCTCGAGCGCCCCGCCCGTGATCCGCAGCGCCCGGAGGCCCGCCGGGGGCAGCGTCGTCAGGTCCCTCAGCGGGTTCTCCGAGAGGTCGAGGGACGCCAGCTCCGCGTCCCAGCCGATGAGGCCGCTGAGATCGTCGATGTGGTTGTCGCTGAGGTCGATCTCGCTCTCATTGCCGAACCTCCCGGCGTCGCCGAGGCCCTCGGTCGAGGTCAGGCCGCAGCCGCGCGCGCTGAGGCGATGGAGGCTGCGCGCGCGCAGACCGGCCATGGTGCCGAGCGGGTTGCCGTCGAGCCACAGGCGGGTGACCTCCGCCGGCACGTCCGCGGCCGTCGTCAAGGCGTTGCCCTCGGCCGCGAGCGTCCGAAGCTCGAGCGCCGCGATCGGGGCGAGCGAGGTCAGCCCGGCGTCGCGGATCGTCAGGCTGACGAGCGCGCTCGCGGCGGCCAGCGGCTCGATCGTCTCGAGCGGGTTGCCCTCGAGGTTGAGCTCCGTCAGCGACGGCATCGCGGAGAGGTCCGGCGGCGCGCTCAGGGCGTTGTCCGCGAGCACGAGCGTCGCCAATTCGCCGAGCGTCGCCCTCCCCTCCGGCGCGACGATCTGGTTGCGCGCGAGGTTCAACGACCTGAGCTTTGGGAGCTCCGCGCCGCCGCCGAGGAGCGCGCTCGCGTCGACGAGCGCGCCGTCCGTGAGGGCGACCTCGCGGAGCCAGACGAGCCCGGCGAGCGGATCGAGGCTCGGCGCCTGGGCGCCCGAGATCGCGATCGACTCGAGCTGCGGCATCCCGGACAGCGGCTCGAGGCTCGGGATCGGGCAGTCAGCGCACGAGACGTGCTTGAGCGGCAGGCATTGGATCCCCTCGAGATCACGGATCCCGTAGAAGTCGGCGCCGTCGATGTCCCAGATGTCGGGCTGATTGGTGTCCCCCGTGCCATTCCACCACCAGACGGCCTCGATCTCGAGGACGGTCAGCGGCACGTTCGGGAGGCCGAGCCGATGCCGGACCTGCTCGTCGAGGCGCGGATCGCCGAAGCGGACGGTCGGGAAGCAGCGGGCGCGCGCCTCGTTCTCAGGGGGATCGGCCGTGTCCCCCTCCGCGCCGCAGGCCGCGATCATCAGCGCCGCGACGACCAACCATCCGATGCGCACGCGATAATTATCAGCGGACCGCGACGCCGACTCGCGCGACATTCTTGCGTCTGCGCGCGGCAGAGGAGCCCGCGAATTGTCGGAGGAGGTGCGCCTCTCGACCTGCGGGCTCGTCTCCGCCGCGGAGGAGACGAGCCCTGGCTGACGAGCCGGCTGGCGTCCGAGGCGCTCCCGCGTCGACGTCGACGTCGACGCGTCGACGATCCGCCCGGGCAGCTCCGTGGAATAGACAATTCGCGTTGAATGCGCGGAGCGCCCGGCGTTGCGAGCCATTCACAGCGATGACGCCGGCTCCGTGTCGGCGCAGACAGCTCCGCCCGCCGCGTGGTATCGAGCCCTATGCGCCGCGCACTACCGCTCACTATGGTCATAGGATCTGCCCTCGCCGGGCTCCTCGCCGCCTGCGGCGACGCGCCGGCCACCGCGGGCACAGCCAGCGCCTCCGAAGGCGGTGACACCGCGTCGACGTCGAGCGGCGATACCACCGGCGACGCGTCGACGACGGCGGGGAGCGCCGCCACGACCGGGGACGAGACCGGCGGCAGCGGCAGCGACAGCGCGACCACCACCTCGGGTGCGACCACCACCTCGACCGCGACCTCCGACGCGACCACCGCGGCCGATACGAGCGGCTCGACGACCGCCGACACCGACGGCGAGGCCCCATCCCTGTGCACCGAGACCCCGACGCTCGTCACCTGCCCGAAGCAGACCACCGACCTCGAGATCAACGCCCTCGTCACCCGCGAGGTCCACTGGCAGGTGCCGCTCGGCGATCCGCCCGCCGCCGGCTGGCCGATCGCCGTCATGTTCCAGGGCTCGCTCTTCACCTCGGAGCTCACCTGGGAGGGCGAGCTCGGCGGCGGCTTCGGCCAGTACTACCAGACGCTCACCCTCAAGCGCCTCCTCGACGCCGGCTACGCGGTCCTCACCCCCGAGGCCCACGCCCAGGGCAACACCTTCTGGGACACCAACGTCCCGCCCTACTCGACCAATTGGGAACTCGCGCCCGACCACGACTTCATGCTGGCGATCTTCGCGGCTATCGACGACGGCGTCTTCGGCCCGCTCGACAGCGACGCGATGTACGCGACCGGGATCTCGAGCGGCGGCTACATGACCAGCCGAATGGCGGTCTCGTACCCCGGGCGCTTCGCCGGCCTGGCGATCCAGTCAGCCTCCTACGCCCCGTGCAGCGGGCCGCTCTGCGTCATCCCCGACCTCGACGCCAGCCACCCGCCGACGCTCTTCCTCGCCGGCGCCGAGGATCCCATCGTCCCGCTGTCGACGGTCGAGGCCTACCACGACGCGCTCATCGCGGCGACCGTCCACACCGAGCTCGTCGTCGACGAGGCCGCCGGCCACGAGTGGATCTCCGCGGCCCCCGACGCGGTCCTCGCGTGGTTCGACGAGCACCCGCCGTCCTGAGCCTCAGTCGCCGGCGCCGAGGAGCGCGCGGACCTCCCGGGCGACCGCCTCGGCGCCGCGCTTGGAGATCATGATCGTGTAGTGGTTGACGTCATCGACGTCGGCGAAGCTGAAGCCGGCGATCGAGCGCCCGGCCTTCGCCAGCTTCGCCGGCGTGTAGAGCGGCTTGTCGTCCTTCAGCCCGCGCGGCGCCCGGAGCAGGCGCACCGGCCCGCGCAGGCGCCTCAGCGCGGCCGGGACGATATTCTCAAAGAGCTGGGCGCGGATGTCCGACATCAGCGCGGCCCGGCTCGTCGCCGCCCGCAGCGACGGCGCCTCGCCGACGAGGTCGTAGTCGAGGTAGTCCTCGATGTACGCCGACCAGTCGGTGCCGAGCGCCGGGTGCTCGCGCCAGTAGTCGCGGTAGGCCTCACGGCTGGCGAAGGTCATCTCGAGGCGATCGAGCGCCGGCCCGAGGACGCGCTGGACGAGCTTGGCGATCATCCAGTCGCCGAAGGGCAGGCGGTGGAGCGGGATCACGGGGGCGATCGGCAGGCCGCCGTCGACCATGACCACCGCGCCGCAGCGCTCCGGGTGGTCGGCGGCGAGGACCGCCGCGACGAAGGCCCCCATCGAGTGCCCCAGGACCGCGTCCGCCCGGTCGACGCCGAAGTGCTCGAGGACCGCGACCATGTCGGCCGCGTGCGCGCGCATCCCCCAGGGGCCGGGCACCTGGTTGCTGCGCCCGCGACCGCGGAGGTCCGGGGCGATCATGCGCACGTCGTCGCCGAGCGCGTCGGCGAGGGCGACGAACTCGCGGTGCGACGCGGTGAGCCCGTGGATCGCGAGGATCACCGGGCCGCGGCGCCCCCACTGCGCGACCGCCAGGGCGCCGCCGTCGACGGCCACCGACTCGACCCTGTACGCCGGGCCCGCGTCGCTCTCATGACTCTCTGTCTCTTCAGACATCATGACCTCAATCGCTGGTCCGCGGCGACGCGGGCGGCTGGATGACGTTGTCGATGCGCGACCAGTCGGCGTAGAGCTCGCGGAGCTTGAGCTTCTTGAACTTGCCGGTCGACGTCCGCGGGATCTCGTCGATGTAGACGAAGGCGTCCGGCAGCCACCAGCGGACGAACTTGCCGTCGAGGTGGGCGCGGAGCTCGGCGTCCGTGACCGCGGCGCCCGGGCGCTTGACGACGACCGCCAGCGGCCGCTCCATCCAGCGCTCGTGCGGGACCGCGATGACCGCGGCCTCGGCGACCGCCGGGTGGGCCATCAGCGCGTTCTCGAGCTCCTGCGAGCTGATCCACTCGCCGCCCGACTTGATCAGATCCTTCGCCCGATCAGTGATGCTGATGTAGCCCTCCGGCGTCATGTAGGCGACGTCGCCGGTGCGGAACCAGCCGTCGGCGCTGAAGCGATCGGCCGAGTCCGGGCGCGCGTAGTAGCTGCCGGTCACCCACGGGCCGCGGATCTCGATCTCGCCGACCGACTCGCCGTCCCACGGCGCGGCGCCCTCCTCGTTCCAGATCCGCAGCTCGCACAGCGGCAGCGGCACCCCGGCGCGCGCGCGGTACTCGAGCTGCTCGTCCTCCGGGCGCCCGTCGATCTCGGGGCGCAGCGCCGCGACGCTGGCGAGCGGCGAGGTCTCGGTGAGGCCCCAGGCGGCCATGATCCGGAGGTCGAACGCGTCGAAGGCCGCGATCAACGACGGCGGCGTCGCCGAGCCGCCGACGAGCATGCGCATCCCCGAGACCAGGCGCCAGCGCTCCGGCTCGGCGCGCAGCGCCGCGAGCACGCCCATCCAGATCGTCGGCACGCCGCCCGTGATGGTGACCTGCTCGCCGGCGAAGAGGTCGAGGAGGCTGACGGCGTCGAGGTGCGGCCCCGGCAGGACCTGGCGCGCGCCGACCATCGCCGCGGCGTAGGGCATCCCCCAGGCGTTGGCGTGGAACATCGGCACCACCGGCAGCACGGCGTCGCGAAACGACAGCGACACGGCGTCGGGCAGCGACATCCCGAGGGCGTGGAGCACCGACGAGCGGTGGGCGTAGACCACCCCCTTCGGCCGCCCCGTCGTCC
>JAGQIT010001376.1 GCA_020431135.1 Myxococcales bacterium
TTCGCGATGGAGGGCTACGACCTCACCTGGCCGTGGGCGGCGGCGATGGCCGACGACGCTGACGCCGGGCTGATGCCCCCTTGGCACGCCCTCGAGACCGAGGTCTGCCAGCCGCCGCTCCCGTACAAGCACGACCCGCGGCTGACCGACGCGGAGAAGGCGATGCTCCGCGACTGGGCCGACCTCGGCGCGCCGGAGGGCGACCCGGAGCTCGCGGAGCCGCTGCCGGAGCCGCAGTCGCTCGACCTCGACGCGCCGACGACGACGGCGCTCATGGGCTCGCCGGTGACGATCGAGGCCGACGGCAGCACTCTCGACTTCTTCCACTGCCTGAGCCTCGACCCCGGCAACGCCACGGACGTCTTCCTCGACGGCCTCCAGCTCGTCGCCGGCAACCGGGCGATCCTCCACCACGTCCTGATCTACGTCGACGAGGGCGCCGAGTCGGCGTCGTGGCCCGGCGGCGTCAAGCCCGACTGCGGCGGCGGCACGGGCATCGCCGGATCGGCGCCGCTGATCGGCGCGTGGGTCCCCGGCGGCTTGCCGATGGCGACGCCGAGCGGCGTCGGCATCCGCGTCCCCGCCGGTGCGCGGATGATCCTCAACGTCCACTACCACGCGACGGGCGGCGGCGCGGAGGTCGACGACGGCACAGGCCTCGCGCTGCGCTGGCAGGAGAGCGCGCCGGAGTACGTCAGCTTCTTCAAGCTCCTCGGGGAGCCGGGGGCCGGCGATCCGCTGACCGGCGAGCTGCTCGTGCCCGCCGGCGCCAAGGGCCACGTCGAGGAGTACGAGTGGGTCGTCAGCGACAACGGCAGCACCTTCCCCGACAGCGTCGACGCCCGCCTGTGGGCGGTCGCGCACCACATGCACAAGGTCGGCGTCGACATGCGCGTGTGGATCGTCGACCGCGACTCCGGTGAGGAGACCTGCGTCCTGCACACGCCGCAGTGGGACTTCAACTGGCAGCGGGTCTACGAGTTCGACGCGGCGATCGGCGACGCCGTGCGGATCAAGGCCGGCGACAAGGTCCGGCTGCGCTGCGAGTACGACAACACCCTCGAGAACCCGGGCGTCGTCGAGGCGCTCGCCGAGGTCGGCCTCGACCAGCCGATCGACGTGACCCAAGGCGAGGGGACCCTCGACGAGATGTGCACGGCGGCCTTCGGCGTGGCGATCCGCGGCTAGCCTGCTTCAATTAATCGTCGTCGCGCTCCTCACTCTCCGCGAAACGCCGCTCTCGCGCGCCGGAGCGGGGCCGCAGGTCGAGCGCGCGACATCGCGCGTGTTCCGGTATTCTGGGCGCGATGACGCGCGCAACCACGGGACGGCGCCGCGGCCAGGCCGGTCGCTCGACGCTCACTTCTATCGTCGCGGTAGCGGTCGCAGGCGCCCTCGGCTGCGGTGACGACGGCGGCGAGCAGGCCACCGGCCTCGCGATCACCAGCGCGTCGGCGGGCGCGACCTCCACGGGGAGCTCGACCGGCGACGGCGACTCCGCGGGCGGGACCTCGAGCGGGAGCGGGGGCGTGAGCGCCAGCGCCGGCTCGACGGCGACGACGACGTCGGGCGGGCTCCCGGAGCTCCCCTGCGATCCGGGCTTCGTCCTCAGCCCGCTGCCGGCCGAGACGGGGGCTGTTCTTAAGGCCAGCTTCACCCACGCCGAGCCGCTGACCTACATCGACATGGTCTTCAGCGGCCCGGGCGTCGCCGAGGTCGTCGGCGCCGGGATCACGAGCTCGGATCCGTGGACCTGGGCCTTCGACGTCGCCCTCCCGAGCCCCGGGGTGTGGACCGCGAGCTTCCTCGCCGGCGATCCGCAGGCGACGGTCGCGACCTGTCAGGTCCACGCGCTCGACACCGGCGCGCCGCCGGACGTCACGGCCGGAGACAGCGGAGACAGCGGAGACAGCGGCGGCGAGTGCCTCTGCGGCGAGGGCGACGGCTGCGAGTTCTGTCCGATGGTCGGCGCCTGCCTCGACCCGCCGGCGCCGATCGGCCCGAACGGCCCGGGCATGACCTGGGAGTGCCTCGACAACGCCGGCTGCGACGGCGGGAGCTGCAAGATCTGGTGCCCCTTCGAGCCCTGCGACGCGGAGAAGCACCCGAAGGGCTGCCCGAACAACACCGAGGCGTGCTGGGTGCCGTCGTGGATGGAGTCCTACGAGGAGGCGTGCAAGCACTGCTGCGAGACCGAGCCGCAGAGCTCGTGCTGGGACGAGGACTACAACGTCTGCCGCTACCCGGGCGAGTGCGGCACGCCGCTGCC
>JAGQIT010001377.1 GCA_020431135.1 Myxococcales bacterium
GCGAGCGCCTGGGCCTCGCGGAGCATCCGCACGCGGACCTCGGCGTCGTCCTTGCCGCGCCACACCTTGATCGCGAGCTTGCGGTCGAGCTCCTCGTCGTAGCCGAGGTAGACGCGCCCCATGCCCCCCTCGCCGAGCTGGCGGAAGATGAAGAAGCGATCGACGCGCGTCGGCATCGCCCCGTCGTCGTCGACCGTCTCGGCGCCGACGGTCGTGGCCGGCCCGTCGATCCGCGTGATGGTGTTGAGGGACACGCGCCGGCATCCTAGCCCAGATGGGTCGCCTGTCACGGCGTCCCGGATCGCGGAGGAGGTGCCCGCACAGGCCCCTAGGTGGCGGCGGTCGGGGGCTCGCAGCGCGTCGAGGAGGCGCTCGCGCGGAGCCCCGTCGCTCGCGCCGAGCTGGGGTGAACGGGCGCTCGAGCCCGCTGCCGACGCGTCGGCCGCGGGCGTCGGGCGAGCGCCCTGGGCGCGCGGCGAAAGCGGCGTGTAACGGCGTTTTTTTTGGCTTTGGGGCAGAAATTTCCGTGCGCTCCCGCGTTCTCAGCGACGGCGAAGCGCGCCGGGTCGATCATCGCGCCGCGAGGGCCGTGAGCGGTCGCCGGGGGGGACCTGACGTCGGTCGCGTCGCCGCGCCGTCGGAGCGCGACCGCGACGTGGGGACCTCCGCAGCGCAGACGCTGGGCTCGCGGCCGTGTGGCGCCTCGCGTCGGAGAGGGCCCGCGCAATGGGGTGCTCCGCAGGGCTCGCCGCCTGTGGCAGAGCTCCCGCGCGCCCTCGCTTGCTCCTCGACCCCGCTTCTCGTCCGAACGATCGGGGCCGGTGATCGCTGCGCGAGGCCACAGGGGACCTCCGTCACAGGCTGCGATGGGGGCCGGGTCACAGGTTCGGCGCGAGGGCGCCGCGAAGGCGGCCGACGCGGCGTCCGGCGGCCGCTATAGTCGGCCGCATGCGCGCTTATTCCTTGGCTTCTCTTCTCCCTGTCCTTCCCCTCTCTCTCCTCGCGCTCGGGTCGATCGCCCTCGGCGGCTGCGCCGGCGATGACGGCGGCACCGCGAGCGAGTCGGCGTCCTCGGGCTCGACTTCGACCAGCGGGAGCTCGACCTCCGGGAGCTCGACGACCGACGCGACGACCGACGCGACCGCGACGACCTCGAGCGGCGGCGAGAGCTCGACGTCGACGACCGCGGCGACGACGACGACCGGCGAGTCGACGACGTCGATGTCGACGTCGACGACCGGCTTCGAGGTCTGCCACTTCGGCGGCACCGGCGAGTCCGGCGGCAGCATGGATCCCTGGCTCGAGGTCACCCACAAGGGCGCGATGCTCAGCGACGGCATCACGCTCAACCTCGAGTGCGGCCTGCAGGGGCTCTTCATGCTCGAGCTCATCCCTTACTTCGGCGGCTTCGAGCTCGACGACGAGACCGTCCTCTTCGACGTCGTCGTCGACGTCGACGGCTTCAACGACAACCCCGACGGCCACTTCTACAGCATCGAGGGCTTCCACTTCTACGTCGGCTGCGACGTCTTCGACGGCGGCGTCGCCTACGTCATCCCGATCATCCCGCCGGACACCATCGACGACCTCCTTGCCCTCGACGGCGCCCAGGGGGAGGTGACGGTGACGATGTACCCGGACGGCGGCGGCGACCCGGTGACGGTGATGAACACGGTGAAGGTCGGCGCCGTCGCCGATGACATGTGGGAGTTCTGCGGCTACATGCCCTGAGCACCTTCGCGATCGTTCCCCGCGGCCCCGCAGAAGGGGCGGGGCCGCATCGGCGATCGGCAACACACACGGAGCGCCATGTCCGAAGCGAAGGTCATCAAGACTGGATATCAAGAGAACCTCGAGAACGGCTGGTACAACGACGCCGCCGACGAGGAGATCGTCATGGGATGGTTGGCGGACGAGATCAAGAAGGGGGCGTACAACGGCCACGCGTCCGTCATCGTCGACGACGAGTGGTTCTCCGATCTCCTCCATCACTTCCTGCGCCACGCCCAGCCCGACCTGAGGAGGCTCGAGAACAGGAGCGCCTTCTACAGCGGCGGCGGCCTCGAGCAGGAGCGGGCGTGCCTCGACGCGATGTGCAAGAACAGGGCGCTGAGCGGGCTCGAGCACCTCGCGGGCGTGTTCTATGAGACGCCTCCGGAGGAGGTGCGCGCCAGGCTCAGCAGGCACCGGCACCTCCACGGGTTGACGGTCGTCGTCGCCGGCGTGCCTGTTCAGATCGGAGGGTGAGCCGCGTCGCCGCGGACGCGGGCGAGGAGCGCCCGGGCGCGGTCGAGGGGCGGGCTCGGATCGTCGAAGCCGGAGAGCTCGGCGACCGCGGCCCAGGCGGCGGCTTGGGCCGCCTCGG
>JAGQIT010000142.1 GCA_020431135.1 Myxococcales bacterium
GTCGGCGCGGCGATCGAGCGCAGCGACGAGGCCGTCGACATCGCCGCGGCGCACTACGGCGAGCTCGTCGCGGTCTACAAGGAGGCCTACCGCGCGCGCGCGCGGGCCCTGACCCGCGAGCTCGAGGTGGAGCTGCGCGGCGCGCCGATCAGCGACGCCGGCAAGGCGCTCGCGCGGGCCCTGGAGGGCGAGGCGGATCTCGTCGCGGTCACCCTCCTGCGCGGCGGCGAGGTGGTCGTCGAGGCCGAGCGCCGCGAGCTCCTGCCCGAGGAGAGCGGCGCGTGGATCTGGGTGCCGACCGATCCGGTGGCGCTGCGCGGGCAGGAGCTCGAGGGCGAGGACCTGGCGATCACGGCGCTCTTCGCCCTCGATCCGGCGATCGAGCGCCGCCACCAGGCGCTCGGTCGGCTCAAGCGCGAGGGGGAGCACATCGCCGTCGCGCCGCAGGCGATCGTCTCGCGTGACGAGCTCGAGAGCGCGGTCTTCCGGGCGATCGCCGCCGCCTCGGCGCTCGTGTTGATGGTCGCCTTCATCGCCGGGTTTCTCCTCGCGCGGGCGACCACGCGCAAGGTCTCGGAGCTGTCGCGGGTCATGCGCGAGGTCGCGGCGGGCGATCTCAACGCGCGCGTTCGCTCGCTCGGGAAGGACGAGCTCGGGGTCCTGGGGGCCGCCTTCAACCGCATGCTCGACGAGCTCGCGGCGGCCCAGGGGAAGGTCGCCTACCTCGAGCGCGTCAGCGCCTGGCAGGAGATGGCGCGGCGGATCGCCCACGAGATCAAGAACCCGCTGACGCCGATCCAGCTCGCGGTCCAGAACCTCCGCGAGAAGGACCCAAAGGTCAGCCCGCGCTTCAGCGCGCTCCTCGAGACCTCGGCGGAGATCGTCGAGGACGAGATCGAGGCGCTGCGGCGGATGGTCGGGACCTTCTCGCAGCTCGCCAAGGTGCCCGAGGCTCAGCTCGCGCCGATCCGCCTCGAGCGGGTCTTCGCCGAGTTCGAGCGGGCCTACGGCCACCTCACGGAGCACCCCGGCGATCGTCTCGAGGTCGCGCCGCCGCCGGCCGTCCAGCTCATGGGCGATCGCCAGCTCCTCAAGCAGTGTCTGGTCAACCTGGTTGAGAACGCGGTTCTCTCGTGTCGGGACGCCGGGCCCGGCGACGTCCACGTCCGCATCCGGGCGCTCGTCGACGCCGACGAGGTCGAGATCTGGGTCGAGGACAACGGGCCGGGGATCGCCCCAGAGCGCCGCGAGCGGGTCTTTGAGCCCTACGAGTCGTCGCGCGAGCAGGGCTCGGGGCTCGGCCTGGCGATCGTCAAGAAGATCGTCCTCGATCACCACGGCGAGGTCAGGGTCGAGGAGAGCGAGCTCGGCGGCGCGGCGATCGTGATCCGCCTGCCGATCGAGCGCCAGCCTCCGAGCTAGGAGGCCGCGTGCTCGCGCGCGGCGATCGTCGAGGACCGACGTGAGGTCGATGAGCGACGAGTACACGTGAGGGTCTCGCGCTGGGGGGCACGACGTCACCTCCACCGCGGAGGTGCGTCCCGGCGTACAAATTTCAACATACTCCGTCGGTCCGCTCGGGCCCGTGTCCGCGTCGTTCGGACGCGGGGGCACGCGCTGGCGCAGTCGATTGGTCGACGAGGGCAAGCGACCGCGCGTGTCGACGGCTCCGCGGCCTCCTCGGCGCCGCGCCTCAAGGATTCCTCGGGCCGCACTCTTCCGCGCCCGGTCGCGGGGTCGGCGGACCCGAACCAGGCGGCCGCGCGGCCCGGCGTGGACGCGCGACGATGTGCGCCTCGGACCCACCTCCGCACGGGACGCCCCGGGGCGCACGAGGTGCACGGACAAAGCAGTTGCGGGGGTAGCGGAGCGTGTGCGAGGCTTTCCACTAAGTGCGTCAGCGAAGCTGACCGAACAACATTTCATGGCGCTTTGGTCGGACAACACGGTGGCAGGTCGATGGCTCCGCGCCACCGTCGCGGCGGCGTCGGTGAGCGTCGCTGTCGCCGCGTGCACCGGCGGTGAGCGGGGGCCTGAGCCCCCGCGCGCTGAGGAGCCCGCAGCTGCGCCCGTGGTTGAGAGCATCGCCCGCGCCGACGCTGCGATCGCGTTGCGCGGCGACGACGGCACGCCGATCCATCTCCGCCGCCTCGCCGTCCGCGGTCAGGTCGACGGCTTCCTCGGGATGACCGAGCTCGACATGGTCTTCGAGAACCACGAGGGGCGGGTGCTCGACGGTCGCCTCGCGGTCGACCTCCCGGAGGGCGCGCGCGTCGTCCGCTTCGCCATCCACGAGGACAAGGGCTGGCGCGAGGCCGAGGTCGTCCCGCGGCGCGCGGCCTACGAGTCCCTCGTCGACGACGTGATGGAGCCGGCGCTGCTCACCGACGGGGCGGTCGGCGATCGTCTCCTCGTCCGTCTGCCGCGGATCCCCTACGGTGAGCTCCGCGTCGTCGTCGGCTACGTCGAGGAGCTGCGCGGGCGCGAGAAGCCCTACCGCCTGCCGCTCGCCGGGTTGCCGCGCGTCGAGGTGCTCGACGTCCGGGTCACCGGCGCGGACCTCCACGCGCGGGGCCCCGGCGAGCTCAAGCAGCTCGCCGACGGGCGCTCGCTCTTCGCCTTCCGCGGCCGCGGCCAGGTCGACGGCGACATCGTCATCCACGCGCCGGAGCTGCGCTCCCGCGGGATCCGCCACGAGAACCGGGTCATCGCCCGCGTCGCGCCGATCCCCCACGATCACAGCGATCCGATCACCAGCCTGACGGTGCTCTTCGACACCAGCGCGTCGCAGTCGCTCGGCTTCGACGCCCAGGTCCAGCGCCTCGAGGAGCTCCTCGCCGCGCTCCACGAGTGGTCGGCCGAGGACATCCCGCTCCGCGTCATCTGCTTCGACCAGGGCACCGAGACTGTCTTTGAGGGCAGGATCTCGGACTTCAGCGAGCGCCACCTCGCGGCGATCAAGCGCCGCGGAGCGCTCGGCGCCTCGGACCTCATCGGCGCGCTGCGCTACGCCGGGGCCCAGCCGTCGCGCCCCTACGGTCGCCTGGTGGTCTTCACCGACGGCGTGATCACGGCGGGCGCTGGACACGTCGAGGCGATCCGCGGGGAGGTCGCGCGCCTCGCCGAGGTCGGCGTCCAGCGCGTCGACGTCCTCGGCCTCGGCGTCGGCGGACGCGAGCCGCTGCTCGCGGCGATCGCCCGCGCCGACCTCGATCGCGACGGCGTGATCCTCCGCGCCGACGTCGCTCCGGAGCTCGCGCTGCGCAAGCTCCTCCACCGCGTCGTCTCCGGCGTCGAGGTCAAGGTGCCGGGGAGCAAGTGGGTCTACCCCGAGCGCATCGACGGGCTCCAGGCCGACGACACGGTGCTCGTCTACGCGGAGATCGCGGACGACGGCCCCTTCGACATCGTCTTCGACGGATCGATCCGCGCGCGGCCGACGGTGACGACGGTCGACAGCGGCGCCCCGCCGCTCCTCGAGAACGCCTGGAACGCCGCCCGCGTCCGCTGGATGGAGGAGCAGCTCGACTCGTGCGACGAGGAGTTCTGCGCCAAGTGGCGCCGGCGGATCACCGACGAGTCGATCGCCCATCGGCTCGTCAACGACGCGACCGCCCTGGTCATGCTCGGCGACGGCGACGAGCGCCGCTTCGGCCTCGACCCGAGCGCGCCCGCGGGGCTCCTCGCCTTCGGCCGCGACGGCGCGACCCTCAAGACCCGGGTGCCGCGCGACGACCTCCGCAGCCGCCGCGCTTCGGCCCACGCCCTCATGCCAGAGCCTGTCCTTCCGGACATGCACCGGGCGGAGGTAGCGAGCGCCGAGGTCGCCGACAAGGGCGGGCGGCCGACGCCGCCGCCGGGCGCCGCGCGTGCGCCGATGGGGATCCCGGACATCGCCCCGAAGCCGCGGATCAGCGCCGCGTCGCTGATCGACAGCGCCGTCGACGAGACGCCGCCGCGCGACAAGCCGCAGGTCGGCCCGCTGCGCCGCCCCAAGGACGCCTACGACGGCGCGCTGCTGACGGTGATGGACAGCCTGCGGATCGGCGATCCGCGGAGCGCCCAGCGGCGCGCCGAGGTCTGGCGCAGCGAGGAGCCGGCCAGCGTCCTCGCGCTCGTCGCCCTCGGCGAGGCGCTCGAGGCCAACGGCGACACCGAGGCCGCCGCGCGGGCCTACGGCTCGATCATCGACCTCTTCCCGATGCGCCCCGAGATGCGCCGCCTCGCAGCTGCTCGCCTCGAGCGCATCGGCCAGGTCACGCGCTGGCTCGTCCTCGACAGCTACGGCCGGGCGCTGCGCAAGCAGAGCGACGACCCGTCGAGCCACCGCCTCCTCGGCTACGCACTCCTGCGCAGCGGCTACTACCGCGAGGCCTTCGAGGTGATGGTCTCGGGCTTCGCCTGGGCCCGCGCGAACGCCAAGTCGCAGACGATGGCGCGCGTGCTCTACGACGACATCGGCCTCGTCGCCGCCGCCTGGATCGCCGCGCGCCCGGAGGACGAGGAGTTCGTCCGCGCCTCCCTCGAGGTCCAGGAGGTCGCGCTCCAGACCGAGCCTTCGCTGCGCTTCGTCCTCACCTGGGACACGCCGATCAGCGACGTCGATCTCCACGTCCGCGACGGCGACGGCCGCCACGCCTTCTACAAGAACCGCGAGCTGGTCTCTGGCGGTCGGCTCTACGGCGACGTCGCCACCGGCCGCGGCATCGAGGCCTTCGTCATCGACGGCGCCCCCGAGGCGTTCCCCTACAACCTCCAGATCGGCTACTACACGCTCGATCCGCTCCTCGGCTACGGGATGGGCAAGGTCGAGGTGATCGAGCACGACGGCCGCGGCAAGCTGACCTTCGACCAGCGGCCCTTCGTCGTCTCGCGCGACGGCGGCACCGTCGACCTCGGGCTGATCGCCGAGGCGCCGTCGGCCGCGAAGTAGCGGCTCGCCTCAGTCGACGAAGGGCGAGCGGATCATCGGCCGCTTGGGCGTGTTGACGCCGAGCTCAGCGTAGCTGCGCCGGAGGTAGGAGGCCTCGAGCGCCCGCGGGTGGACCCCCTCGCTGTCGAGAACGGCGGCGACCGTAGCTCGCCACAGGCCGCGGGGGCTCGCCCCGGAGGTCGCCATGGCGTCGGCTGGGAGCGCGTCTGCGTACGGCCTGACCCCGGGACCCACGGCGCGAAAGGTGCCCGTGAGGTCGTCGAGAACGGCCGTCAGCGGCGCGCAGCGGTCGTCGCAAAGGCGGCGCAGGCGGGGCGCCTCCACGCCGCTGTCGAGCGCGTAGAGGCCGGCGTAGACCTCGCGCCGGCGGGCGTCGAGGAGCGCGAGGATCGTCTCGCCGGGCTCGCCGTCGCCGGCGACCGCGGCGAGGGTGCTGAGCGGGAAGCAGGGGCAGTCGAGGCCGAGGGCGAGGCCCTGGCACGTAGCGACCGCCACGCGTGTGCCGGTGAAGGTCCCGGGGCCGCGCCCGACGGCGATCCCGCGGAGGTCACGGAGGGCGACGCCGACCTCGTCCGTGAGCGCGCGCAGGCGGTCGACGAGCCAGGTCGAGGTCTGGTTGGCGCCGTCCTCGTCGGCGAACTCGAGGCGCAGGGTCGCCGCGCCGGCGTGTCGATCGATCGTCCCGAGGGCGATCGCCGTCCGCGGCGTCGAGGCGTCGAAGGCGAGGTACCAGCCGGCGCCGGCGGCCTCGTCAGGGGGTGAGCCAGAAGCGGATGACATCGTTGCGGAGGGCGATGAGGAGGAGGACGAGGATGATGACGAGGCCGATCGCGCTGGCGATCTCGCGGGCGCGCTGGCCGAGCGGGCGCCGGCGGATCGCCTCGAGGGTGAAGAACATCAGGTGGCCGCCGTCGAGGATCGGGATCGGCAGGAGGTTGACGAAGCCGAGGTTCATGCTGATCAGCGCCATCAGCAGGAGAAACTCGCCGGGTCCGCGCTCGGCCGCCGTGCCAGCGACGTTGAAGATCCCGACCACCGAGGTCAGCTCGTCGACGCCGCGCTGGAGGGTGACGAGCTGGCGCAGGCTCGTCCACATCATCTCGATCAGCGACACGGTCTCGTCGACCGCCGCGCGGACGGCGTAGGTGAAGCGCCCGCGGATCGGCTCCGCGGGGGGGAGGGCGCGGCTCTGGTAGGGGCGGGCGCCGAGCCACAGGTAGCTGTGCTCCTGGCGGTAGACGTCGCGCCAGCGCTTGGTCTCCTGCGTGACCTCGACCTTGCGCGGCGACTCGCCGAGGGAGCGGACCTCGAGCTCGACGGGGGCCTCCGCCTTGCGGTCGAGGAGCGTCGCCAGCGTCTCCCAGCGGGTGATCGGCCGGCCGTCGACGCTGAGGATCTGATCGCCTGGGCGGAGGCCGGCGCGGGCCGCCGGCGAGGCCGGCTCGATCGCCCGGATGAAGGTGTTGGCGGCGAGCATGCCGGTCGAGAACTTGGTCTCGGCGCGCGGCAGGAGGCGGGCGTGCGCCGACTCGAACCACAGGTAGGTGCCGAGGTCGGAGCGCACCGGCTGCGCGCGCAGGTAGGTCAGGCGCAGCGACGCGTCGCGGGTCTTGGCGAGCTCGTCCTCGAGCTGCTCAACCGTGTGGATCGGCTCGCCGTTGATCGACGTGATGATGTCGCCGGTGCGCAGGCCCTCCTCAAAGGCCGGCGAGGTCGGATCGACGATGCCGATCTGCGGGGCGTAGATCCACGGGTAGACGCCGAGGAGCCCGATCGGCAGCGGCTCGCCGAGGGCGTCCTGGGTGACCATCCGCCGCGGCGTGACGAAGCGGTCGAAGCGGACCCCGTCGCGCTCGATCTGCAGGCGGAGCTCGCGTTCGGGGGCCGCCCGGACGTGGGTCTGCATGTCGCGCCAGGAGTGGACGTCGTCGCCGTCGATCTCGACGACGCGGTCGCCGGCTCGGAGCTCGGCGGCGGCCGCGGCCGAGTCGTCGAGGACCGTGCCGATCACCGGCGGGCCGACGACCGTGTGCCCGAGGAAGAACGCGAAGTAGAGGACCAGCGGCAGCGCGAGGTTGAAGAGCGGGCCGGCGCCGAGGACGAAGAAGCGGGCCCACAGCGGCTTGTTGCGCAGGGCGCGGTCCTCCTCCTGCGGCGGGATCTCGTCGTCCGGGCCGTGGCCGAGGAGCTTGACGTAGCCGCCGAGGGGGATCGGCGCCAGGCAGTACTCGGTCTCGCCGATCCGGATCCTCGCCAGCGGCCTGCCGAAGCCGAGGGAGAAGCGCAGCACCTTGACGTTCACGAGCTTGGCGGCGAGGAGGTGGCCGAGCTCGTGAAAGAAGATCAGGGGGCCGATCAGGAGGATGAAGGCGAGGACCTGCACTACTACGGGCCGCCTCCCGCGGGCCGCTCCGCCCTTGCGTCCTCTCGGCGTCGCGTCATCCTGAGCGTTTGATTACTCGACCTCGGCCTCAGAATCCATCCTCGCCTCCCGCGGCGCGGGCCTCGAGGGTCGCCGCCGCGCATCGAGCTAGGTCCGGAGAACGGCGTACTGTGGCCGAAATCACCGCAATAGCGGCGATGTGCGCGGATGCGCGCGGGCCGCGAAACGTCCTCTGAATCAGCCCGGCGTTGCGGTCGTCTCAGGCACCACATTACCCTCCACCCTCGAGGAAACCATGCGTCGCATCCAAGTCACCCTTCTCGCCACGGTCGCGCTCGCGTTCGGCTGCGCCAACAACAACAACCAGTCTGAGGTGGAAAACCCCGACGCCGCCGGCGATGTGAACGCCGGTGACGGCGCTGAGGGTGATGCGGCCGCTGGCGGCGGCCGCCGGGGCGCGTCGCAGACCGGCGCTCGCGGTGCGAGCTCGCCGAACAAGGCGGCGAAGAAGCTCGCCGCCAAGAACCCGGTGCGCGAGGACGGCGACACCGCCGAGGCGCCGAAGCGCGAGGGTCGCGAGACCCCGCACGGCCTCCTCGCCGCCTACTACCCGATCGACGGCTCGACCGAGTCGATGCCCGACTTCACCACGATCGGCGACGCGGAGGGCGTCGCGATCGTCGACGCCGTCGACATCAACGGCCGCTTCCCGAACCTCCCCGAGTCGCTCGGCAACACCTTCGCGGCCGCGCTCATGGGCTCGCTGAACGTCACCCAGGGCGCCGAGTACAACCTCTGCCTGACCAGCAGCGACGGCGCGCAGCTCGCCCTCGACGGCACGCTCATCGTCGACAACGACGGCGTCCACAAGGCCGAGGAGAAGTGCGAGCTGGTCTACATGGATCCCGGCGAGTACCAGCTCAACATCATCTACTTCAACGTCACCGACGAGATCGCCCTCACGTTCTCGTGGGACATCGGCGGCGCCGGTGCGACGGTCGTCCCGTCGACGGCCCTCTTCAAGCCCGAGGGCGCCGACGACCTCGTGAAGTAGGAGCGTCGACGCAGGCCCCGCGAAGGGGCGCAGAGCGGGCGGAGCGAGGCTCCGTCCGCTCCGCTGTTCTCGGGCCTCACTCCGACGCAGGGGCGTCGACCTCGGAGCAGCGGATCCGGCCGCGGGCGCTGCTCTCGGGCGAGCGCAGGAGGACCTGGTTGTGGCCGGCGCGGAAGACCTCGGTGTCGTCGTCGATGTCGACCCCGCCGACGTCCTCGAAGTCGATCGTGAAGCCGACGAGGCGGGCGGCGAGCCACGAGTTCTCGAACGCCTGCCCGAGGCCGACCTGGTTGGTGAGCTGGAGGAAGTGGGAGTTCGTGTACTTCGGCAGCGTGGCGACGACCTCGGTGTAGGCCTCGAGGATGTCGTGGCGGATCAGCCGATCGTTCTCGAGCTCGGTGATCTGGACCTCCTGCGCCGCGTTCCCCTCGTTGGCGACGCCGGCGATGATGTAGTAGCCGGCGTCGTCACGGGCGATGTACCCGGGGTCGATGCGCAGGTCGACGTTGGTGTGCCCCCAGAGGAGATCGTAGTACTCGCGCTTGATGGCCTGCGGCGCCCCCGTGCCCGCGTCGAGGCCGAGCTGGAGGGTGGCGACGCCCGTGGTCCGGGTCGTGATCCCCTCGAAGTGGCGCTCGAACTCGTAGAGGAGGAGCGCGGTCGGCTTGCCGTCGGGGTCGACGACGTCGAGGACGCGGATCGTCGGGTAGAACGCGGGGACGCAGGAGACGCCGTCGTCGACGCACTCGGGGTCGAACGAGAGCTCCCAGAGCATGCCGATGTTCAGCGAGGTGTCGAGGGGCGCGAGGAGGAAGCTGACGCCCTCGCTCGCCGCGGAGCGCGGCGCCGCCAGGAGCACAGGCTGGCGGCCGACGAAGAGGAGGCGCGGCTCCCAGCCGGCGCTCGTCTCCGGGAAGGCGCCGCTGTAGTCGACCTCGGCGACGAGCTCGTCGCCGACGAGGTGCCAGAGGTGGAGGTCCGAGTCCGCGGCCTGCGTGACCCAGACCTCCTCGACCTCTGGCCCTGGGGTCAGGCGGATCTCATCCACGAGGTTGCCGCTGAGGCCGAGGCCGATCCGCGGCGCGTCGGCGTCGGCGGGGAGGCGCTGGAGCGCGAGCTGGTTGGTCGCGTCGGTGATCAGCGCCCAGCCGGCGCCGCTCGGATCGCTGGCCGCGTAGGTGTGGATCTCGGCGCCGCCGAGGAGGTCCGTCTCGACGACCTCGTGCTCGAGGGCCTCACAGACGCCGCCGAAGTCGATGTCGACGTCAGCCTGCTCGGCGCCGACGCAGGCGCTGAGCGCGAGGAGCCCGAGGCCGAGGGCCGCGCGACCTCCCGTCATCGCCGCGCTCCGTCGCCGAGGACCGCGTCGATCGTCGCGATCGTCCGCTCGCCGAGAACGTCGAGCTCGGCGTCGCTGATCGACAGGGGCGGCATCCAGTAGATGGTGTCATNNATGGAGCGGCCGCAGCAGCACCCCGAGGCGGAGGGCCGCGCGGCGAAGCTCGAGGCCGAGCCGCGCCGCCGCCGGGTGGTCCTCGGGGGCGTCGACCTCAAAGGCCGCGATCATCCCGCACTGACGCCATTGACGGATCGCCGGCGAGGCGGCGGCGACGGCCTCGGCGGCGCGCTCGAGCGCCGCGC
>JAGQIT010001378.1 GCA_020431135.1 Myxococcales bacterium
CTTCCTCACCGGCGAGCCGCTGAGCCTCGCGGGCGCCGGGCTGTGGTTCGCCGACGGCGGCGACTGGGAGCTCCAGGGGCGCTCCGGTGCGCTCGGCGCGGTCGCGCTGCCGCGCCCTGGCGGCGGCGCCGGGGTGACGCAGCTCGGCGAGAGCACCCTCCTCGCGCGCTTCGCCGTCGCCGACGTCGGCGGGGCGAGCCGCGAGGGCCTCCTCGTCGTCCAGCGCCCGAACGGCGTCGACGAGGCCGAGGCCTCCTTCCTCCTCCTCTTCTCGCTGCAGATCGCGGCGACCTACCGGGCGCGCGCGCTCCACGGCGCGCTCGCCCTGGCGATCGCCGACAAGGACGACCTGATCGCCGAGCTGTCGACGCCGGTCATCCACGTCTGGCGCGACACGGTCTGCGTGCCCGTCATCGGCTCGATCGAGGCCGAGCGCGCGGCGCAGATGACCGGGGCCCTGCTCGACGCGGTCACCAGCCACGGCCTCCGCCACGTCATCGTCGACTTCACCGGCATCGCGACGATGGACACGCAGACGGTCCGCCACTTCACCAACCTCGCGCGGGCGATCGGCCTCCTCGGGGCGAGCTGCGCCTTCACGGGCATCTCGGCGCCGGTCGCCCAGGTGCTCGTCAGCATCGGCGTCGATCTCGGCGAGATCACGGCGCTGCCGTCGGTGAAGGCGGCGCTCGCCGGGCTCATCGGCGCGGCGGCGGCCAAAGGCGGCGGCCAAAGGCGCGGACGCTAGCGTCGACCCCCAAGGCGCCCGAAGACGATCCGTCGCGGACGAAGTCGAGGTCTCGGCGGGCTCACACCCAGACCCAGCGCAGCACGCTCCACCCAGGAGAGCGCCCGTGTACCTGCCGAAGGGGCCGCATCCACGCGTCGACGAGCCACGAGAAGCCGTCGTAGTCGTAGATCCAGTCGTGACGATGCAGACGCGGGCTCGCTGGTGGATCGCCGACGAACTCGCGGGCGAGCGCCGGCGCCACGGGCTCGAGGCTCCGCTCGAGGCCGAGGATGTGCTCGATCAGCCGCCGATCAAAGATCACCTCGTCGTCGGCGACCACCCTCGGGTGGTCGCCGCAAGGACAACCGTCGGCGCCCTCCGCCTCCCAGAAGAGGTGCGAGAACCAGGCGTCGAGCTCGGCGCGGAGATCCGCTGCGACGTGACGGCGCCCGCGACTCCAGGCGAAGTCTCCGCAGAGGTTCGCGTACCACTTCTTGTTGTCACCGAGCGCGGAGTCCAGGCTCAAGAGCCGCTCCCTCGCCGCCCTTGCGACGACGAGCTCGTCGTCGATGTCCCCGCGCTCCCGCAGATCGTCGATCGTCGGCGGCGCCGAGTAGGCCGCCGGATCGAAGGTGAAGAAGTGAGCCGTCACCCCCATCGCCCGCTCAACGACTCCCGATCTTCACCTTATGGACGGCGTCGCTACGTGTCGCGCGCCACGAGCTCGCGCTCGCTAGCCCACGCCTCGAAGACCGCGACTCCACCTCTCACCTCTTTGAAGGCGAGACCGGCCTTCTGAGCATCGACAGGATTCGTGCTTCGTACGAGAACCTGCTGGTTGCGGCGCTCCACCGCTTCAACGATCACTCCCCTATAAGTCACTTTGGCCATCGCGTTTCACCTCCACGCTGAATGTACCGAGCCCGACAACAACTTGCGACGCGCAGCCCACTGGTGCGCGCGTCCTCCCTCGCCGCGTCCACCGGCTCTCCGAGGGGACAGGCGCCCGCGCTCGCCGCGATCGAGGTCGCGCCGCGCGTTCTCAGGAGCCGTCGGCGAGGGCCCGCAGGTGC
>JAGQIT010001379.1 GCA_020431135.1 Myxococcales bacterium
CCGTAGCTGGCGAAGCGCGCGTAGTTGTAGTCGACGCCGAGGAGCAGGCGCTCGCGGATGATCAGCGGGAGGCCGACGCTGACGCCGACCGCCGAGGTCATGCCGCCCTGGATCGGGTAGAGCTGTCCCGTAGGACCGACCGTCGGCGCGGCGATCACCGGGATCCGGTAGCGCGCGGCCTCGAGCCCGGCCTTGGCCTTGGGCTCCTCGGGGGCCTCGGCGCGGAGCTCGAGGAAGATGTCCTCCGCCTCGTCGCGATCGCCGCGCCCGAGGAGGCTGTAGGCGAGGCCGAGGCGGGCGTCGTAGGAGCCCTCGGAGAGCTCGATCGCCCGGCGGTAGTGGGCGATCGCCGCGTCGTAGTCGGCGGCGTTGAAGCGCAGCCACGCGACCTGGAGGGCGAGCGTGTAGTCCTGCGGGTAGTTCTTCAGCTCGGCCTCGAGCAGCTCGGCCGCGGCCGTGAACTCGCTCTTGCCCTCGAGGGCCGCGGCCTCGGCGAAGCGCTCGGCGTAGGGATCGGCGGCGCGGGCCTGCGACGACGGTGTTGCGACGAAGAGCGACAGCGCGAGGGAGAGGATCCCCGCGCAGCCCCCTCTCGCGGTCGTCTTGGGCGCTGTCCGTCGCATGTCTCGAGCCGTCGCTCCGAAGAGAAGCAAGGAGCGGGCCACGGTGGCCTCGCCGCGGCGACGCGATGATCCGTCAGCCGACGTGATGGCGTGCGCGCAAGCCATGCGGGCTTCGCCGAGCACGCCCGCGCGACCTGTCGATCGCGCAGGGCGACGGGGTCTGCCTCTGCGGCGCCTCTCGGCGCTCACATTGCCGCGCGGTGTTTTCCGGCGTTTTTCCGGTGTCTCAGGCGCGGACGGCGAAGGGGCCGAGCTTCGCCTCCTTGACCGCCCAGCTGTCGCCGGTGCGCGCGTAGGCCCGGACCTCGACCGAGAAGTCGTCGTCGCCCTCGCGGTAGAGGAGGATCTCGTTGTAGCCGTGCGCCTCGTGGACGAGGCGGCTGCTCAGCGACGGCGCGGCGGCGATCCGCAGCGTCCGGTCGCGATCAGCCCAGCGCTCCTCGGCGAGCCAGGCGCTGTGCATATGCCCGTGGAGCACGAGGTCAACGCCGGCGTCGAGGAGCGCGCTCTTGACCGCGCCGGCGTTGATGAGGCCGCTGTAGGGCGCGACGTCGGTGGTCGCGGGGAGCGGCGAGACCGGGTGGTGGAGGACTGCGATCCGCAGCGGTTGCTTCTTCGCGCGGCCGCGCAGGCGGCTGAGATCCTCGTTGTGGACGAGCCCGGGATCGAGGCGGCTGAGGCGATCGCGGAGGCGCTGGAGCTCCTCCGGGCTGCGGCCGTCGGGGCCGGGGTCGCCGCTGTCGACGATCTTCGCGCGGAGCGCGTCGATGAGCCCGATCAGGAGCTCGTCGATCTCGCCGCCGAACTCCGCCGAGCCGAGGAGGATGACCTCGAGGCCAGCTTCGTTGTAGGTCACCGTCACGAGCTCGCGCTCGTCGGGCGATTCCTCGAGGCGCGGGCGCGGGAAGCCGTGAAATTCGCGGGCGAAGGCGAGGTGGCGCTTGCGGGCCCCGTCGGCGCCGCGGGTCTGCTGCCAGTCGACGTCGTGGTTGCCGCCGACGACGAGCACCCGCGGGGCGTCGGCG
>JAGQIT010000143.1 GCA_020431135.1 Myxococcales bacterium
GCGACTGCGACGACGGCCTCGTCTGCCTCGACGGCCTGTGCTCGTTCTGCCTGCTCGCCGCGTCGGACGATCCCCGCGACCTCTCGCCGCGCTGCTCGCCCTGCGGCGAGGCGTCGATCCAGCTGCCGATCGCCGCCCCCAACGTCGTCTTCGTCGTCGACAAGTCGGCCTCCATGGTCAGCCACGAATTCGACCACGACGGCGACCCGGAGACCGCGGCCACGACCCGCTGGCACGCGCTCCACGCCGCGCTCTTCGAGCTCCTCTCGACCTACGACGGCTCGCTAGGCGCCGGCCTCAGCCTCTTCCCGTCGCTCGCGGCGAAGTCGTACTACGACGCGAGCGCCTGCCCGGTCGCCGACGCCGTCGAGGTCCCCGTCGCGCCGATGAACGGCGCGACCGTCTTCTCCGTCCTCCCGTCGGAGTGGGCCACGAGCGCCGAGATCGCCGGCGCGTCGCCGACCCGCCTCGGGCTCGTCAACGCGGTCGACCACCTCAGCGCGCAGGACGACGGCCTCGCCGCGGCGATCGTCCTGATCACCGACGGCGCCGCCAACTGCAGCCCCGACGCCGAGACCGAGCAGGAGCGCTTCGAGGTCTACGACGCCGCGCTCGTCGACGTCGTCGCCGACGCCGCCGCGCTCGGGATCACGACCTACGTCGTCGGCCTCGACGTCGCCGACGTGACCTCGCCGATCGAGCAGGACGGCGAGCCCGACGACCTCAACAACCACGCCGCCCTCAGCGAGCTCGCCGTCGCCGGCGGCGGCGCGACGGACGACCCCGACGAGCCCTTCTACAACGCCGGCGACGGCCCGGCGCTCGCCGCCTCGCTCGCGTCGATCCGCGATCGCCTCCTCCCCTGCGACGTCGCCCTCGAGCCGCCGCCCGCCTTCCCCGAGATCGTCGAGATCGACGTCGACGGCGTCGTCTACACCCACCCTGTCCGCGACTGCGCGACCGAGGACGGCTGGCGCTTCACCGACGACAGCTTCGATCACATCGAGCTGTGCGGCCTGGCCTGCGCCGACTTCCGGGCCGCGGGCTTCGCCACGGCCGCGTACCGCTGCGCGCTCGACTAGCGCTGCGGCTCGGCGCCGCCGCGAGACCGCGCCCGTCCTGTTCTCCGATCCGGAAGACCCGCGCGCTCGCGGGTTCCTACTGGATGATGCGCCGCCTCTACCTGCTCCTCACCGCCGCCGTCCTCCTCAGCGCGGGCTGCCTCAGCGAGCCCGCGGAGACCGCCACCCTCGCGCTGCCGCCAGGCGCGTCCTCGACCACCGATGACGGCGCGTCCTCGACCACCGCCGCCGACAGCGACACGGCGACCGAGACGACCACCACCGACCACCCCTGCGTCGTCGATGAGGACTGCGACGACGTCGAGATCTGCCACGAGGGCGCCTGCACCTTCCCCTGCGGCGCCCCCTACGACCCCGGACTCGCCGCCGCTCCGCTCGGCGCGCGGACGTCGCAGGCGATCATCGAGGTCGACACGCCGCGCGTCGTCTTCATCGTCGACAAGTCGGGCACCATGGGCAGCGAGCCCTTCGACGACGACGGCGACCCGCAGACCGCGGCGACGACCCGCTGGGCCGGGCTCCACGCCGCCCTCAGCGGATTCCTCGAGGCCAACGCCGCCCTCCACGCGGGCCTGGTGCTCGCGCCGAGCCTCGAGGCCGTCCCCGAGTACAACGCTGGCGCCTGCCTCATCGAACCTGTCCCATACGTCAAGGCCCAGAGGTACGGCGCCTACGCGATCCTCGACGCCCTGCCGCCGGCCGACGCGACCAGCCCGGCGATCGCCGGGGCGACGCCGACCCGCGCGGCGATCGAGGCGGCCCACGCCCACCTCGCCGAAGTCGATCCGAGCCACGCGCGCGTGATCGTCCTCCTCACCGACGGCGCGGCGAACTGCGCCGCCGAGGCCGTCGAGCCGACGGAGCTCTTCGAGGTCTACGACGAGGCGGTCGTCGACGCCGTCGCCGACGCGTCCGCGGCCGGGATCCCGACCCACGTCATCGCCCTCGACGTCGCGGACGCGCCGACCCCCGCAGAGCTAGACGGGCTCCCCGACGGCGTCAACCTCTACGCCGCCCTCAGCGAGCTCGCCGTCGCCGGCGGCACGGAGCTCGCCAACGCCGGCGACGGACCGGCCCTCGCCGCCGCCCTCGCCGAGCTCGCCCCGATCATCATCCCCTGCGCGGCCGCGGTCCCGGCGGGACTCCTCGACCTCGACCTCGTGGTCTCGGTCGGCGCGTCCACGTACGACGAGATCGCTCCCGAGGACTGCGCGACCGCGGACGGCTGGAGCCGCGCCGGCGACGTCGACGAGGACGAGGGCACGGAGACGATGCTCCTGTGCGGTCAGGCCTGCGCCGACCTCCGGAGCAGCGGCGAGATCAGCTTCTACCCGGCGCTGCCCTGGCCCTGCTGAGGCCGGCGCCCGAGCAGGAAGTAGGTCCGCATCGGCCCGAGGCCCTTGACCTCGACCTCACCGCGCGAGTCGAAGTCGAAGCGATCGCGGAGCGCGAGGTAGATCGGCTCGGCGACGTGGATCCGCCCCGGGAGGCCGTGCGACTCCATGCGGCTCGCCGTGTTCACCGTGTCGCCCCAGAGGTCGTAGGCGAACTTGCGCGTGCCGATGATCCCGGCGACCACCGGCCCGCTGTGCATGCCGACGCGGATCTCGAGCGAGGTCCCCAGCGACGCGCCGACCTCGGCGACCGCGTCGACGATCGCCAGGGCGGTGTCGGCCATCGCCTCGAGGTGATCCGCCCGCGGCGTCGGCACCCCGGCGACGACCATGTAGGCGTCGCCGATCGTCTTGATCTTCTCGACGCCGAAGCGGTCGCTGATCGCGTCGAGGGCGGTGAAGACCTGGCCGAGGAGCTCGACGAGCGCCTCCGCGTCGGTCTCGGCGGCGCGCTCGGTGAAGCCGACGAGGTCGGCGAAGAGCACGGTGACGTCGTCGAAGCTCTCGGCGATCCGCTCCTCGCCGGCCTTGAGGCGGCGGGCGATCGGCTGCGGCAGCGTGTTGAGGAGGAGCTTGTCCGAGCGCTCGACGGCGGCGACGAGCTCGCGCGTGCGCCGGGCGACCTGCTCCTCGAGCTCGGCGTTGGCCCGGCGCAGCCCCTCGTCGAGGAGCGCGCGGCCGACCCGCGAGGCGGTCATCGACGCGATCGTCGTCAGGATCTCCTCGTGCGCGTCCGTGAAGAAGTCGAGCTCCGAGTGCTCGGTGTCGAGGACGCCGATCACCTCGTCGTTGAAGAAGATCGGGATCGCCAGCTCCGACAGGCGGGCGCGGTCGTCGGTGATGTAGCGCGGATCCTCGCGGGTGTCGGCGATGCGGACGACCGCGCCGGTCGCCGCGACCGCGCCGACGATCCCGGCGCCGACCTCGATGGTGATCGGCGCGAGGATCTCGCGGC
>JAGQIT010000144.1 GCA_020431135.1 Myxococcales bacterium
GCCTCGAGGACGAGCACGCGCTCGGCGTCGCCGAGGACCGGCAGGTTCGGGTTGTGGGTGATCGCGACGAGCTGGCGCCGCGCCTTGATCTCGCGGAGCTGCGGGACCACCGCGTCGGAGATGAACGAGTTGTCGAGGTTGTCCTCGGGCTGGTCGATGAGCAGCGGCGCCTCGCTCTCGAGGAGGAGGATCGGCAGGATCGCCGAGCTCTTCTGGCCGGTCGACAGGCGGTCGGCGCTGCGCCAGCGCTCGCCGACGTTGAGCTCGATCTGCGGCGCGTCCTCGCGGTCGATGACGTCGAGCTCGTAGCGCCGGTCGAGGTTGTCCTGGAGCTGGCTGAAGAGGGTCTCGGCGAAGTCGGCGTTGACGTCGGCGGTCGCCGCGAGGGCGGCGTAGTCGTTGCGATCCGAGAGCTCGCCGAGCTCGCCGGGGGCGACCGCCTGGATCACGCGATCGACCGGCGCGTTGTACTGGCGGCCGGTCTTCTTCATCAGCGACACCAGGAGGTCGCGGTAGCCGGCGGCCTCGCCGTCCGGGGTGACGATCACGCGGACCTTGCCGCCGAGGCGGGCGCTGATGTCCTTGGCGATCTTGCTCCGGGTCTCCGTCCGCTTGCGCCGGAGGTCGGCGTAGGTGTCGAGGAGGCGGCGGCGCTCCTGGGTCGCGCTGCCGAGCGCCTCCTCGAGGTCGACGAGGTCGCGCTTGACGGTCTGCAGGCGGAGGACTTGGTTGGCGGCCTCGTCGCGCGCCGACAGGCGCTCCGAGTGGGCGTCGGCCTGCTGCATCAGCGCCTGGTAGGCCTCCTCCGCGGGCGCGTGGATCGCCGCGAGGTCGCGCTTGGCTTGGGCGATGTTCTCGGCGACGGTGTGCAGGCGATCGACGACCGGCGAGAGGAGGATCTCGAGCTCGGTCTCGCGGCGCGTCAGCTCCTGGCGGAGCTCGCCGAAGAGCGCGCCGTTCGGCCCGGCGACGACGTCGGCGGGGATCATCTCGTCGAGGCCCTTGACCTGGGTCATCGTCGCGTCGCCGAGGTGATCGCGGAGCTTGGCGACCGCCTTGCCGGCGCGCGCCAAGGCGGCGAGCTCCTGGGCCCGCAGCTCCTTGGCCGCGGCGGCCTCCTTGATCTTGGGCGACAGGCCGTCGTCTGCCATCGCCGCGTTGGCGGCCGCGAGCTTGCTCTCCCAGCTCGACAGGTCGACGAGGTCCTGGCGCGCGCTCTTGGTCCGCGCGGCGATCTGGAGGAGGCGCTGGCTGTTCTCGCGCAGGCCGGCCGCCGCCTGGTCGATGTCGGCCTGGAGGCTGTGCAGCGGCTGCGAGCACAGGCGGTCGAGGAGCTCGCGCTGGGCCGTCGGGCTCTGCGAGATCGCCTCGATCTCGTTGTGCGAGAAGATCGCCGCGTCGATGAGGATCGACGAGGCGAGGACCTTGGGATCGACCTTCTTGCCGCGATCGTCGGTGATCGTCGGCGCCTCGTTGGCGCTGCGGCGGATCTTGTAGACGAGCCCCTCCTGGCTCTCGAACTCGACCTCGACGCAGCCGGTGCTCCCGAGGTTGGCGGCGAGGAGGTTGCGCAGGCGGTCGTCGGCGATCTTGCCGCTCTGCCCGGCGGTCTTGTCGAAGCGGTCGAGGGCGTAGCGGATGAACTCGAGGACCGTGGTCTTGCCGCTGCCGCGGCCGCCGATGATGCAGTTGAGGCCGTCTGCGAAGCGCAGATCGAGCTTGTCGAGGAAGCCGCCGTAGACCCGTAGACGCCGAAGCTTGTGGTGACCCACCGAGATTCTCCCCTCCGCCGGAGCGTGGATACGTTGGCAGCGCCTGTCGCAGGTGTCGAGGTTCGCCGCCGCCTGTCGTGCGCGATTATGCACCCTCTCAGCGCTGGAGGCGAAAGCAGACAGGGTCCGCGCCCTCACGTCGTCGGCGGTCGCACGCGGTCCGCGGGCCGCGTGCGCGGCGTCGCGTCGACAACTGGCCCCGCGTCGGTCGCCAGCGTAGCCTTCCCCGGATGCCCGCGAATCCTCGCCGCAGCGCGCAGGCGCCGCTCCTCGGCCTCCTCCTGGCGATCGCGGCGGCGGGCTGCTGGCGGGTGGACTCCGGGTCGACGGCGAAGACGGAGGCGGCGGCCGAGAGCGCGGGCGAAGCCCCGGCGGCGCCCCTGAGCGACGCCTTCGCGGCGGCGCTCAGCTCCGGGATCCGCGTCAATGCCGACGACCCGTCCACCGTCGAGGTCGACTCCTTTGTAGCGACGGTCGTCGTCGAGGCGCTCCTCAGCGGGACGACCGGCCTCGAGATCCGCCCGCGCGTCGACGGCGACGGGGCGACCCAGGGCTTCCGCGTCGCCAACGTCGCCCCGGGCGGCCCCTTCGCCCGGCTCGGCCTGCGCGACGGCGACGTCGTCGCGGCGATCAACGGCGTCGGCCTGACGAGCCCTGGGCGCGCCCTCGCGGTCCTGCGGACGGCGCGGCGCCAGGTGGTCGTCGCGGTCGAGCGCGACGACACGGCGCTCCTCCTCGACCTCCGTCTGGTCGACGGCCTCGCCTGGTCCGCGACGCTCGCAGATCACGGCGACGGCGAGGACGTGGCGCCCGCGCAGCCCGCAGCGGCGCCGGCGATCGTCGAGGCGTCGGCGCTGGTCGCCGTGGTCGACGACGACGCGCTCGCCGAGGTCGCCAGCGACGCGCCGACGCCCGGGCAGCCGAGCGCGCCGACGGCCAACGGCGGATCGGGCGGGAGCTCGGGCGGCGGCGCAGGCAAGCCGATCGGCAAGACGGGCGGCGGCGCGAGCAAGCCGAGCGGCAAACCGAGCGGCAAGTCCGGCGGGAGCTCGAGCGGCGGGAGCTCGAGCGGCGGGAGCTCGACCGCGAGCTGCTCGTCGGCGGACGACTGCACGGTCCGCCGCAGCGAGCTCGACAAGATCCTCGGCAACCCGAGCCTGGCGAGCAAGCAGGTCCGCTACACCCCGCACATCCAGGGCGGCAAGCACCGCGGCTATCGCCTGACGAGCGTCACCCCGGGCTCGTCGGTCGCCGGCCTCGGCTTCAAGAAGGGCGACGTGATCACCGCGGTCAACGGCCACAGCCTCACCGACGAGGGCGAGCTCTTCGCCCTCTACATGGGGCTCAGCGGGACCAAGACCCACAAGATCCGCTACCAGCGCGGCGGCGCCACCCGGGTGAAGACGGTCCGCGTGCAGTAGCGGCGCCGGATGACGCAGCAGCGTCGCGCGCCGGACGGCTCGCCCCCGTCGAGCGCGACGCGAGCGGGCTGCGAGCGTTGTCCAAGCGCTCGCCGGCGTGCGTCCCGAGAACGAAAAGCCGCACCCCGGCGCCTCGCGGCGTCGGGGTGCGTCTTCGCGCCGTCGGGCGCCCGCTACTCCTGGACCGCCGCGGCCGGGCGTCCGTTGGCGATCGGGCCGTCGTGGCGGCCCTCGGTCGCCTTGCGCGGGCTCGGGGCGACGCCGTCCTTGAGGATCCGCGCGACCATCGGGTCGGGGGAGGGCTCCTCCTCGCCGAGGAGGCTCTGGAGCGCCTCGTGGTCGGTGAGGAAGAAGTTCCCGGGGCCGAGGAGGTCGAGGAAGCCCGAGCGGAGCATGACCTCACGGACAGGTCCCTTGACGCCGGCGAAGACCAGGCGGATGCCGCGCTCGGCGTACTCCGAGGCGATCTGGTGGAGGGCCGAGTCGGCCGAGGAGTCGAGGTTGTTGATCGCGCTGGCGTCGATGAGGACCGCCTTGAGCGGCTCGGCGGCGGCCTCCTCGAGCTCGCGGAGGGTCTCGCGGAGGAACGAGACGTTGCCGAAGTAGAACTGGGCGTCGATGCGGAGGATGAGGATCCCGGGGGAGGTCTCGGCCTCGGGCGCGTGGCGGACGTTGCGGAAGGACTGCGTCCCCGGCATCCGCCCGAGGACCGCGGTGTGCGGCCGCGTCGTCTTGACCACGAACCAGAGGAGGGAGACGGCGACGCCGACGAGGATCCCGGTCTGGATGCCGATCGCGAGGACGGCGGCGAAGGTGATCCCGAGGAGCGCGAGGTCCGAGCGCTTGACCCTCCACAGGTGCGCGACCTGCTTGAGATCGATGAGCCCGAAGACGGCGGTCATGATGATCGCGGCGAGGGTCGCCTTGGGGAGGAAGTAGAGGAGCGGGGTGAGGAAGAGGAGGGCGACGGCGATGACCACCGCGGTGATGATCCCGGCGAGCGGCGTCTCGGCGCCGGCCTGGTCGTTGACCGCGGTCCGCGAGAAGCCGCCGGTGACCGGGTAGCCGCGGAAGAAGGCGGCGGCGAGGTTGGCCGCGCCGATGGCGATGAGCTCCTGGTTGGCGTCGACCTCGTAGCGCTTGCGCGTGGCGATCGCCTTGGAGACGCTGATCGCCTCCATGAAGGCGACGAGGGCGATCGCCAGGGCGGTCGGCGCGAGCTCAGCGACCGCCTCCATGTTGATGTCCGGCATGGCCGGGGTCGGCAGGCCGGCCTCGACGACGCCGACGATCGCGACGCCGGCCTGGTCGAGGCGGAGGAGCCAGACGAGGACGGTCGTGATGACGACGACGACGAGCGCCCGCGGCACCTTCGGCGCGTACTTCTTGAGCGCCATCAGGATCGCGACCGCGCCGGCGCCGATCCCCAGGGTGAGGAGGTGGGTCTCGCCGATGTGGCGGGCGACCTCCTGGGCGATCTGGTGGATCAGGTTGGAGGCGGCGAGGGGGACGCCGATGAGGTGCTTGAGCTGGCTGAGGCCGATGATCAGCGCGGCCGCCGAGGTGAAGCCGCTGATCACCGGCTTCGACAGGAAGTTCACGAGGAAGCCGAGGCGGGCGACGCCCATCAGGACCTGGAGGACGCCGGCCATCAGCGCGAGGAGCACCGCGTAGGCGATGTACTCGGGGCTGCCGGCGGCCGCGATCGCGCCGACGCCCGCGGCGACGAGGAGCGAGTCCATCGCCACCGGGCCGACGGCGAGCTCGCGCGCGGTGCCGAAGAGCGCGTAGGCGATCAGCGGGGTCACGGAGGCGTAGAGCCCGACGATCGGCGGGAGGCCGGCGAGCATCGCGTAGGCCATCCCCTGGGGGATCAGCATCACCGCGGTGGTGAGCCCCGCGATGATGTCGCCGCGCAGCGCGGCGCGGCGGTAGTTCGGGAGCCAGCTCAGGATCGGCAGGTAGCGGCGGAGTGCGGACATGGGGACCTCGGGGGGAGTCCTATGCAAGCGGCGTACACAACTCGCCGCGCGCCTAAGAACGCTGGCAATCGCCGTTCTTTTTCGCGTATGGGCGACCTTGTTGCGACATGTTGTCTGACCCTGCGACGGAGTCGGCGCCAAATCGCGCGCGGTGTGCGCGTGTCAAGTCGCTCCGGCCGTCGAGCCTCAAGTACGATAGCTGAGTGAGCTGGGTGGGTGTCTCTCGGGGGTGGATGGTCGCGTCGTGCGTGGCGCTCGGCGGCTGCGCGACGGGATCCAACGAGGACTCCGGCTCATCGACGTCGAACGGCGTCCCGACGGAGTCGAGCGCCTCGACCACGGAGGACGGGAGCTCGTCGTCGACGACCGGCGACGGCACGACGAGCAGCGGCGGCGACACGGACGACACGACGACGACGACGGACGCGACGACGACGACGACGGGCACGACGACCGGTGAGACCGGCGAGACCAGCGAGGCGTCGTCGACGACCGGCGTCGTGATGGGCTGCGGCGACGGGATCGTCGACGGCGGCGAGCTCTGCGACGACGGCAACCAGATCGACGGCGACGGCTGCAACGCCGACTGCCTGCCCTCGGGCGAGCTGCTGTGGAGCGAGCTCGTCGGCAGCGCCCTGGTCAAGGACGACGAGGCCTTCGCCTGCGACGTCGACGGCTTCGGCAACTTCTACGTCGCCGGCTACGTGTCGACCGAGGCCCAGAGCCGCGACATCTGGTACCGCAAGTACGACGACGGCGGCGCCGAGCTGTGGACCATGACCGTCGACGGCCCGGTGAGCGGCAGCGATCAGGCGCGCGGGATCGTCGTCGAGGACTCCGAGCTCTTCTACGTCGGCGGCTTCGCGCCGGTCGATCTCCAGGGGCAGGACACCTGGCTGCGTCGCCACGGCGCCGACGGCAGCGCCCTGTGGACCAAGACCTACAACGGCCCGGCGAGCGCGGGCGACATCATCCGCGGCCTCGCCGGCGCGCCGAACAACGAGGTCATCGCCGTCGGCCACCACACCACCGTCGACCAGATGCAGGACATGTGGATCCGCCGCTACGGCGAGTCCGGCAACGTCCTGTGGACGCGGACGTACACGGGCGACGGCGGCGCCCACGATCAGGCCGAGGGCGCGGCGGTGGCCCCGGACGGCTCGATCTACGTCGTCGGCACCGAGAACGTCCCGGGCGAGGGCTACAACATGTGGCTGAGCAAGCTCGATCCGGACGGCAACATCCTGTGGACGCGGATCCGCAACGGCCCCGGCAACAAGGGCGACTACCTCCGCGGCGTCGCCGTCGATGAGAGCGGCGACGTCGTCGTCTGCGGCTACGAGTCGCTCATCGACATCCCCTGGCAGTCGTGGGTGCGGCGCTACGATCCGGCGGGGATGATCGTCTGGACCGAGATCTACGACGGGGCGACCCACGAGGGCGCGCACTGCTTCGGCATCGCCCGCGACCTCGCCGGCGACTTCGTGATCACGGGCGGCGAGCTCGTCGAGGGCGTCCGCGAGATCATGGTCCGCAAGCTGTCGAGCGACGGCGAGCCGCGCTGGGCGACCACCGTCCCGGCGCCGGCGGCCGGCGCCGACTACGGCCGCGACGTCGCGATCGCCCCCGACAACTCGATCTACGTCGCCGGCAGCGTGATGACCGACGAGGACGCCCGCGACATCTGGGTCGGCCGCTTCAGCCAGTGAGCGTGCGGCCTCCTAGGGCGTCCAGGGCTCGCCGTCGAAGTAGAGCTGCTCGATCGCCAGGGTGCCGTCGTCGGTGACGCGCACGCGCATCGCCGCGTTGCGCTCGCGGATCGCCTGCTCGAGCTCGGCGCCGCGGCCCTCGGGGATGAAGTAGCGCTGCTCGCCGATCACGTCGGCGCTGCGGATCCAGCTCATGCAGCCGGCGCTGGCCGCCTCCTCGCAGGTGAGCTGGCGGATCTCCGGCCACTCGCTCGGCGGCTGGAGGCACAGGCAGCAGCTCGCGTCGAGGGCGTCCGCCGGCGCGAAGTCGCCCGGCGGCGCGCCGCAGGTCGAGGGCTGCGGGTGGAGGTCGTAGGTGAAGCGCAGGTAGTGCCCGGAGATGAGATCGCGCGGATCGTAGCCGCGGATCGGCAGGAGCCACGGGCGGCCGTCCTGGAGGTTGAACTCGGCGCGGCCGATCAGGGCGAGGAGCCCGAGGAGCGGGACGACGACGGCGACGACGAGCAGGCGATCCTTCACGGTGCGTTCTCCCCTCCGGCGGGCGCCGACGCGTGGCCTTCGGGCGCGAGCTCGGCCGCGAACTCCCGGCGCTTGCGCGACCACAGCCACGCGAGGCCGAGGGTCAGGAGGCCGCCGCTGATCAGGCCGATGCCGGTGCTGAGGAGCGAGCCGAAGACCTCGAAGTAGATGATCAGCAGGCGGAGGGCGAGGAGCGCCGTCGCGGTGTTGAGGAGGCGGGCGTCGTGGTTTGTGTGGGCGAGCCAGGCGACGGTCCCCCACAGGCCGAGGAAGGCGAGGGCGCCGAGGAGGTTGAGGTCGCCGAGGCCGAGGAGGAGGGGGACGTAGAGGAGGAAGAGAACGACGCCGAGGAGGATGACCATCGGCTTGGCCGCGGCCTCGCGGGCGACGAGGCGGCGGGCGCGGACGAGGAGGAAGCCGGTGAGCGCCGCGCTCAGGGCGAGGCCGACGACGAGGGCGCCGCGGCCCTCGTTGCGCATCGGATCCTCGTAGAAGGCGAAGGTCGCGATCGAGGCCATCCACGCGAGCTCGGTCCAGGCGATCCCGCGGAAGGCGGCGACCATCCGCGGGCGCGCCCGCTGCAGGCGCTCTGAGGCCGTCGCCGCCAGCGGCACCAGGACGCCGAGGGGGACGAGCCCGAGGGCGAGCATCTCGGCGTCGCGCGTGCCCTCGGCGAAGGCCGTCAGGCAGACGAGGTAGGTCGTCTGCAGGCTGAGGAGCCAGGCCGTGGCGACGCCGCGGCTGTGCGCCCGCGTGAGGAGGAGGGCGCACAGCGCCGACCAGGCGAGGAGCGCCTGCCAGGTCGCGCCGCCGAGGTGATAGACCTGCGAGATCAGGCCGATCGACGCGAGCACGTAGCCGAAGTAGAGGGCGATCAGGGTCTCGCGCAGCCAGGCGATCCCGCGGCGGTGGCTGGCGACGATCCCGTAGGCGAGGGCGGCCGCGAGGGCGAGGTCGATCGCCAGCTTGACGCCGCCGGGGATCGCCTCCCAGTTGCTCGCGATGATCGCGACGACGCCGAGGGTGACGGTGAGCGCCCCGAGGCCGCCGACGACGTAGAGGAGCACCGGCCGGCGGTGGCTCTCCTCATAGGCGCGGATCCGCGCGACCGCGTCGGCGTCGAGGAGGCCCTTGGCCCGCCACTCGTCGAGCTTGTGGTCGTGGAGCACGGCCCCGGGATGATAGCAGCGGCGCCGCGGCGGGGCCCGACTGGCGGCGCGCGGCTGTGCTCGAGATCAGTCGGCGCTGCCCATCAGCTCCATGACCTGGGCGAGCTCGACGAGGCGTCGCATCGCGTCGATGGTCGTGAAGACGCCGACGGGCACCCCCTGCTCGACGACGATCACCGAGCCGAGCTTGTGCTCGATCATCACCCGGACGACGTCGATCAGCGAGTCGTCGGGGCCGCACATAAAGGGGTGGATGCGCATGAGCTGGCGGACCTGGATCTTGTCGCGCTTGCGCTCCGAGAGGCCGTCGATGAGCGCGAGATCGCGTTCGGCGATCAACCCGACGAGCTTCCCCTGCTGGACCACGGGGAGGTGGCGGATCGTGTTGGTCCGCATGCGATCCGCCGCGTCCGCGACGCTGAGATCGGGGGTGATCGTCACCACCGTGCGGGTCATGTAATTGCGGATGCGCTGGATCGCCTCGGTCATTGCCTCTCCGTCCGGTCCGGTGCCAGGGCGATACGTTACGCGCCGCTGGGGGCTGGAGCACCCGCAAAGGTTACGTGACGCTGTACGCTCCGCTGGGCGGCGCGCGGTGGCGCGCTCAGGAGGACTTGCCCTTGCCGAGGTTGACGATGACCTTCGGCGAGCCGGTGTGGACGATGGGCTTGGGCTTGGCGAAGAGGCGGGCGCAGGCGACCCCGTCCTGGAAGCGGCGGGCGGACTCATAGGTCGTCGGGATCACGAGCGCGCCGTCGCGATCGATGTAGCCCCAGCGGTGATCGACGCGGACCGCCGCGCGGCCGTCGCTGAAGGCCTCGGCGACCTCGAAGGCGGGCTTCACCGCGACCTTCCCGGCGCGATCGATGTAGCCCATCTTCGGGCCGATGCCGACGGCGGCGAGGCCCTCGGAGAAGTCGCCGCCGTTGCGGAACTCCATGTCGATGATCATCTCGCCGTCGCGGTTGATGTAGCCGGTGTGCCCCTCTTCGTGGATCGCCGCGAAGCCCTCGGCGAAGTCGCTGGCCTCGGGGTACTCGGGCTCGATGATCACCGCGCCGCGGGGATCGATGAAGCCGTAGAGGTCGTCGACCTGGATGCGCGCGAGCCCGTCGACGAAGTCGTGGACCATGTCGTACTCGGGCTGGATCGCGATGTCGCCGCGCTTGTCGATGTAGCCCCAGCAGGCGACGCCGATCCGGTTGAGCGCCTTGAAGCGGGCGAGGCCCTCGCAGTACTTGCCGACCTGCAGCGTCCCCGGGCGATCCGGGATGAACTCGCCCTGATCGGTGATGAAGCCGCCCTGATCGCCGCGCTGGACGTGGGCCATGCCGTCGGCGAAGTGGCTCGCCGAGGTGAACTGCGGGGCGATGACCATCGTCCCCTGGGGATCGATGTAGCCCCACTTGTCCTCGACCTTGACGGCGGCGAGGCCCTCGCTGAAGCCGAGGGTCAGGGAGAAGGCGGCCGGCAGCGCGAGCTCGCCGTTGATCCGGATGAAGCCGTACTTGTCGCCGACCTTGCACGGCAGGAGGCCGTCGGCGTAGGGCATGCTCCAGGCCATCGGCGACGCCGGCAGCGGCTTGCCGGCGCGGTCGAGGAGAACGAACGCGCCGGGTCCCCCGTGCGGGTTGATGTACGGGAAGTCGATGCCGCGGCCGAGCTC
>JAGQIT010000145.1 GCA_020431135.1 Myxococcales bacterium
CCCGAGTACGTGCCAGACTGCATGGCGGGCGGCTGCTGCTCGCCGTTTTGCGACACGACGGCGCCGAACACCTGCCCCGGGGACGGCCAAGAGTGCATCCCGTGGTTCGAGGAGGGCGAGGCGCCGGAGGGCTTCGAGAACGTCGGCTTCTGCGGGATCCCGCAGTGAAGGAGAGGGGAGCAGCGATGGAAGTGCGAACCACCAAGGCGTTGAGACCCGCGCGGGTGTTTGTCTTCGCCGCGGCGCTGGCGTGCAGCGGCGGCGAGTCAGCGTCGACCGGGGCGACGACGTCGACGATGACGAGTACGGCCGGGACGACCGGGACGACCGGGACGACCGGGGAGATCGCGACAGAGGGGACCTCGACCGGCGCGACGGACGGACAGAGCGGCTCGACGGCGGCCTCGACCGGCGAGGACACCACCGGGGCGCTCTGCGGCAACGGCCACATCGACGGCGACGAGCTCTGCGACGACGGCAACGTCGTCGACGGCGACGGCTGCAACGCCGACTGCACGCCCTCGGGCGCGGAGCTCTGGCGCCAGACGATCCCCGGCTCGGGCAGCGTCGGGATCAACGGCATGGAGCTCGACGCCGCCGGCGACGTCGTCGTCGCTGGCTTTGTCGGGGCGGTGTCCGCGGAGAACGCGGGCTGGCTCGCCAAGTTCACGGTCGACGGCGAGCTCCTCTGGGAGCACATTCAACCTGCCCCAGAGGGCAGCAACACTGGCTACCGCGACGTCGCCGTCGCCGACGACGGCCGGATCGTCGCCGTCGGCTGGGAGGAGGGCGACCTCGTCGACTCGACGATCCACGTCTACGCTGGCGACGGGAGCTGGCAGTCGGGGGCGACGATCGCCGTCGATCCCGACAACGACCTCTTCTCGGACGTCGCGCTCGCCGGCGAGCTGGCGGTCGTCATGAGCCGCTACGGCGAGGAGGGGGCCATGAAGGTCATCGCCTACGACGCCGCCCTCGCGGCCGCGTGGGAGTACGTCCCGGCGATCGAGGCGCGCGGCGGGGCGCTGGCGCGCGGCCCCGACGGGGCGACGATCGCCGCCTTCGGCGAGTGGACGAGCCCCGAGACCCAAGGCCTCTACGTGGTCAGCCTCAGCGACGACGGCGACGCGGTCTGGAGCCGCAGCCACGGCGACCCGCTGACCCGCTACTTCCCCTACCGCCTCGCCGTCGACGACGGCGGCGACGCGGTGATCTGCGGCGAGCTCGCGCGGACCGAGGCCTCCGACACCCTCCTCTTCGCGGTCGCCGGGGACGACGGGGCCGCGCGCTGGAAGGAGCGCTTCCCGGTCCCCGGCCCGGGCTACGACTGGTGCAGCGCCGTGACCTTCACGGACGACGGCGCGGTCGCCTTCGCCGGCTCGGCGTTCACGCAGAGCGGCGGCTGGGACGCCTGGGTCGGCAAGGCGGACGCGGCGACCGGCGAGGAGCGCTGGCTCCGGAGCTTCGGCGGCGAGGGGACGGCGACCGATCGCAGCGCCGCGCTCGTCGGCCTCGCGGGCGGCGAGCTCCTGGTCGGCGGGGTGATGGACGACGGGCAGGAGCGCCTGCGGACGCTCCTGCGCCTGAGCCCGTAGGGGCGCCCGTAGTCCCTGTCTCGGCCGTCGACGCCCGCGTCTCGGCGCGCCCATGAGGTCGCGCTCAGCGTGAGAGCGCGATGATGACCGCAATCAGGAGGTCATCGTTCATGGCTGAGGGCCTCAACTCATGTGCCTAGCGCTCGACGAGGGCCTTGAGCACAGACTTGCTGAGCTCGCCGTCGTCGGTCGCCTGGATCGTCCGCGAGATGCCGTCGACCTGCGCGAGCAACGACTCGGCGGCGGCGGCGTAGAGCATCTTGCTCGCCTTGTCGGCGGCGTCGGGCGACCAGCCGACGAAGACGAGCTCGCGGTTCCAGTCGATCACTGAGAGGCGGGGCTCGCCGGCGTCGCGCAGCGCCTTGACGAAGTAGGGGCGGTAGTCCTCCAGCCCCTCCTCGGCGAGCCGCTCCTTGGCGAACGCCCGCTCGGTGACGATCTCGTCGCCCTCGACCTTGAGGATCACGAACGCGAGCGCGCCCTTCTCGGCCATCGCCTGGAGCTGCTCGCGGCTCTTCTTGCAACACTTGATGTTCTGCATGGGGAGTGTTCTCGCGGCGACGCGTCGGGCGGATCAGCGGACGGCGAAGCCGATGAAGGCGCCGACCTGCGGCATCGGGATCCGCTCGAGCGTGTGGAAGTGCCAGCCGAGGCGGAGCACGCCGCCGACGAGGCCGGCGAGGCGCCGCTCGTCGCGGCGCTTGCCGAAGACGTAGGCGATCCGCCCCTCGCCCTCGAGGATCGCCGGCTGGACGCCGACGAAGAAGCCGACGCCGAGGGCGGCCGAGGCCATGATCCGCCCGGAGGCGCTGTAGGTGTAGGCGGCGAAGCTGTGGCGCAGGGTGAGGAGGCCGAGGAGGTAGCGCTCGGCGCCGCCGACCGAG
>JAGQIT010001380.1 GCA_020431135.1 Myxococcales bacterium
AAGAGCGACTTCGTCGCCAACGTCTCGCACGAGCTCAAGACGCCGATCGCGTCGATCCAGCTCTTCGCCGAGCTCCTCCGCGACGGCCGCGCCAAGAGCCCCGAGAAGGTCCGCGAGTACGGCGGCCTCATCGACAAGGAGAGCCGGCGGCTGACCAGCCTCGTCGACACGATCCTCGACCTCGCGCGCTTCGAGTCGGGGGCCGGCGTCGTCGTCCGCGAGGGGGTCTCGATCGACGCGATCGTCGGCCAGATCGTCGAGCGCGTCGGCGCCCGCGAGGGCAACGGCGGGCGCCTGCGCTACACGCCGCCGGACGAGGCGACGCCGCCGATGGCCGCCGACCCGGCGGCGCTCGACCGGGCGATCGGCAACCTCGTCAGCAACGCCCTCAAGTACTCGGCCGCCGACGCGCCGGTCGACATCCGCGTCAACCGGCGCGACGACGAGGTCGTCGTCGAGGTCGAGGACCGCGGCGTCGGGATCCCCGAGGCCGACCGCGAGCAGATCTTCGAGCGCTTCCATCGCTTGCAGCGCGGCCCGGTCCACGACGTCAAGGGCGCGGGGCTCGGCCTCGCGATCACCCGCTTCATCGTCGAGGCCCACGGCGGGCGCGTCGACGTCGCCAGCGAGGTCGGCCGCGGGAGCGCGTTTTCGATCACCCTGCCGCTGCGCACGCGCACGCGCACGCGCGCGCGAGAGGCCAGCGGCGCAGGCACGAGGAGGGACCCGTGAAGGCCAAGGTGTTGCTCGTCGAGGATGATCCCTCGCTGATGATCGCGCTGCGCGACGGCTTCGACGACGAGGGCTACGCGGTCGAGGCCGCGACCGACGGCGTCGCCGCCCTCGCCGCGGCGACCAGCGTCGCCCCGGACATCGTCATCCTCGACGTCATGTTGCCGGGGATCGCCGGGACGGAGGTCTGCCGCCGCCTCCGTGCCGCCGGCTCGACCGTGCCGATCATCATGCTCAGCGCCCGCGGTCAGGAGCTCGACAAGGTGCTCGGCCTCAAGCTCGGCGCCGACGACTACGTCACCAAGCCCTTCAGCTTCGCCGAGCTCTTCGCCCGCGTCGAGGCGGTGCTCCGCCGCGCCGAGCGGGCCCCCGCGCAGGCCCAGGCGAGCACGAACGAGCTCCGGGTCGGCGACCTGGTCCTCGACTGCGACGGCCTCACGGCGCGGCGCGGTGACGCGACCCTCGACCTCTCGGCCCGCGAGTTCAACCTGCTGCGCTTCCTCGTCGAGCGCCGCGGCGAGGTCGTCACCCGCGACGAGCTCCTCGAGGCGGTCTGGGGCTTCACGCGGATCCCCTACACGCGGACGGTCGACACCCACATCGCCAAGCTGCGCAAGAAGCTCGGCGACGACTCGTCGACGTCGCGCTACATCGTCACCGTCCACCGCGTCGGCTACAAGTTCGTCGGCTGAGCCTCGCGCCCCCACGTCGACGCAGCGCGCCGCGCCGAGGGCCGCTCCGGGCGGTGACGTCGGCGCTAGTCAGGGCTGAAGACGTGGTAGCTGACGAGCTCATCGCAGTAGGCGGCGGTGAAGGTGCCGTTGACCGCCCCTTCGAGGCGCCCGTGGAGGAGCATGGTGTTGGGATCCATGCCGTCGATCACCAAGGTCAGATCCCCGACAGAGGACCTCACGCCGCCGACGACGTGGACGGCGCCAGTCATCGCGCCGCCCCACTGACTGCCGCTGGGGACGCCCCCGCTGACACAGAAGTCGCCATCGGTCGGTTCGAAGGTGAGCATCGGACCAACAGGGAGCTCGCCTGGTGTGATGTCCCCGGTGACTTCGACGAAGCGGAAGGTCGCGCCGGTGACCGACGTGGGGTTCTCCGTGTCGCCGTAGAACTCGCCGAAGTAGGCGCGCGTGAGGGTTGAGGTGCCGAGAGGGCTGGTGACGGTCAGGTCCAAGGGCGGGGCTTGGAGGGCGTCGCAGCCGCTCAGCACGCCGCTCGAGCGGACGACGCAGGCGCCGCAGCGGAGGCCGTCGCTGCCGTCATCGTCGTTGTCGTCGCAGCGCTCGCCGCAGCAGCTGTTGTTGCTCCTGCACGCGTCAAGCGGGCGGAGGGGGGTGATGATCCCGTCGCCGCAGCGCGGCTCGGGGCTCAGGCAGTCGGGAGCGCAGCCGCCATAGCGACCGTTGTTGAAGCCGTCATCGCAGGCTTCTTCAGCGTCGACGACGCCGTCGCCACAGCGGGGGCCGAAGGCCTGACACGAGGGCATACAGCCGTCGTAGCGGCCGTCGTTGACGCCGTCGTCGCAGACCTCGTCGACGTCGACGACGCCGTCGCCGCAGCCGGCGGGGCGGCAGTCCGTGCGGCAGGCGCCAGGCACGGTGTCGGAGTTCGCGGCGCCGT
>JAGQIT010001381.1:0-993 GCA_020431135.1 Myxococcales bacterium
CCCGACTACCTCCAGGACGAGCTCAGCCGCGACAAGGCCTACCGCCTCCTGCGGATGATCCTCGACGACGAGCAGGCGGCGATCGTCGAGAGCTGGAAGATCCCCGGCATGTACCTCGAGCCGGCGACCCAGCGCGTCTACCCGCGCGGGCTCCTGGCCTCGCACATCGTCGGCCGCGTCAACGGCCAGGGCGAGGGCAACCTCGGCATCGAGCTGAGCATGGACGAGCGCCTGCGCGGCCGCGACGCCCAGAGCCCGGCCTACTTCGCCCGCGGCAAGAAGCTCCTCGTCGACGGCGGCCCCGGCCCCGACGTCGCCCGCGGCGACACCGTCACCCTGACCATCGACTCGGCGATCCAGGCGATGGTCGAGGACGAGCTCAACGCCATCGTCGATCAGTGGCACCCGGTCGGCGCCGCGATCGTCGTCCTCAACCCGAAGACCGGCGAGATCCTCGGCCTCGGCTCGCGGCCGACCTTCGACCCCAACCACAAGGTGCAAAAGCTCGCCCAGACCTCGTCGCTCGCCATCCAGGCGGCCTACGAGCCCGGGTCGACGATGAAGGCGATCACCGTCGCCGCCGCCCTCGACGAGGGCGTGATCCGGGCGAACGAGACCCTCTACTGCGAGAAGGGCCGCTGGCAGTACACGCCGAAGCACGTCATCCGCGACACCCACCCCGCGGAGTGGCTCGACATCACCAACATCCTCGCCGAGTCGTCGAACATCTGCACGACGAAGATCGCCGACCGCCTCGGCAAGGCCCGCCTCCACCGCTGGGTCCGCCGCTTCCACTTCGGCGAGCGCCCGGAGATCCGCCTGCCGGGGGCGACCCGCGGCCTCCTCGCGCCGCACGAGAAGTGGTCGGACATCCAGGCGGCGAACATCTCCTTCGGCCAGGGCATGAGCGCGTCGCCGCTGCAGGTGGCGACGGCCTTCGCCGCCCTCGCCAACGACGGCCGCTACACGCCGCCGGCGATCGTCAAGCGCGTG
>JAGQIT010001381.1:1138-8551 GCA_020431135.1 Myxococcales bacterium
GGCTACCGCGTCGCCGGCAAGACCTCGACCGCGCAGAAGGCCGACGCGCGCAAGGGCTACTCCGACGACGAGTACTTCGCCTCCTTCGTCGGCGCCCTGCCGGCCGGCGATCCGCAGGTCGTGATCCTCGTCTCGGTCGACAACCCCGAGGGCGGCCACTTCGGCAACGAGGTCGCGGCGCCGAGCTTTAGCCGGATCGGCGAGCAGGTGATGCTCCACCTCGGGGTCCCGCGCGAGGACGGCGTCAAGCCGCCGAAGCCGCTGGTGATCCGCGAGCGCGAGGCCGCCGCGGGGATCGACCCGGAGGCCGACGAGGACGACGGTGACGCGCCGCCGCTGCCGGGCAAGCGCCCGCGGGCCGAGCGGGTGATCGTCGCCGCCGGCGACCTGCCGAACTTCCAGGGCCTCGGGCTCGCGGCCGCGACCGACCTCGCCGACCGCAACCACCTCGGCCTCGTCGCCGTCGGCACCGGCGTGGCGACGGCGCAGGAGGATCTCGGCAAGGGCGCCGACGGGATCCGGGTCGTCCGCGTGACCTTCAAGCCGTCGCGCTGACATCCAAACGAACGGCCGCGGCCCCGTCACCGAGGCTGCGACCGAGCGAGCGGCTCACGCCGCGAGCGTGAGCCGACCGCGTGTCGGGCTCACTCACCGACGGCGACGCGCCGCACCCCCGACAACCACGCGACGTCGGCGTCCGGGCGCTCGCTCGCCGCCTCATCGGCCGTCGGCGCGCCCGCCCGGCGCCGCTCCTGCAGGCGCAGGCGCAGCGCGTGCACGCGATCGAGGACCGCGTCGACGCCGAGCGCTCGAGCGCCGAGGTAGAGCCACGGGTAGACGAAGTAGCGCAGCCGCTGACGCCGCCAGATCTGCTCGACCGCGGCGCCGCGGGTCTGCGGATCGGCGAGGCGGAACTGCGCGGCCATCCCCGGCGAGAAGAAGGTCTTGAGCCAGGCGACCGGGCTCTGCAAGAAGAGCTTGCCGTAGTGCGGGCGGACGCCGGCGAGCGCCGAGACGTCGCGGCCGTAGTCGATGATGTGGACGAGCCCCGCGGGCCGCCGCTTGTGCATGAAGAACTCGTCGCGCGCCGCCCGCTCGCGCGCCGCCGTCGCCCGCATCGCCGCCGCGCCGGGGAGCTTGACCCGCCCGGAGAAGACCCGCGCCGCGTAGAACGACTGGATCTCGCTCATCATCGGCAGCGAGCCGACGGTCGGCCGCGCGTAGCCGATGAAGGCGACCGAGGGCTCGTCCGGATCGAAGAGCAGCTTGTAGCGGTCCTCGACCTCGCGCTCGCGCAGCGCCCGCGGCAGGAACGAGAGCTCGGCGCGGTAGCCCGTGCAGGCGATCAAGTGGGTGTAGGTCCCGCGCTCGCCCCCGGCGAAGGTCACCGTGCGGCCGTCGATGCGCTCGACGGCCCCCTCGGCGCGGACGCGGCCGGCCTTGACGTGCTCGACGACGTGGCCGTTCTTGTTGATGAAGGCGCGCATGAAGGGCACGCCCTTGCGCCACTGCGGGATCCCGTGGCCCTCGTAGTCGATCACCGAGCCGGTCGAGCCGATGAGGCACAGCCAGCGCATCCCGGGCTTACCGCGGTGGAAGGGCGAGACGAGCTGGATGCAGCGCGAGCTCGCCTCGTCGAGCGGGCTGTCCTGGTGACGATCGTAGCGCCCGGGCCCCTTGCGATCGGGGAACGCCGCCTTGCGGAAGAAGTGCTGGCCGTTCGGCAGCGCCCAGGTGATCGACGCCTCGGTCTTTACGAGCTGCTCGACGACGTCGCTCGCCGACTCGCCGCCGCCGTAGACGAGGATGTTGTCGCCCTTGCCGAAGCTCTCGGCGTCGAGCGACTTGAGCTGGCCGACGTGGAGCGACTCCCCGGAGAACGCCGCGAGCGGCCCCCCGAGGCCCTTGCGCCGGTGGTGGAGGCCGGCCGAGACCACGAGGAAGCGGGCGGCGATCGTCACGTCGCCGGCGCGAACCCGCCAGCGCTCCCCCTCACGCGTCGCCGACTCGACCGCGCAGCCGAAGCGGATCCGCCGCTTGAGATCGTAGTGCTCGGCGTAGCGCTCGAGGTAGCGGAGGATGTCGCGGTGCTCGACGAAGTTGCCGACCTCGAGATCCATCGGGAAGTCCGAGGCCTCCGTGACCGTCGCCGAGCTCGACGTGATCGTCGACTCCATCACCGTGACGATCTCGGGGTCCTTCGTGTAGCGCCAGACGCCGCCGAGGCCCTCGCGCTTCTCGAGGAGAACGACGCTGAGCCCGTTCTCCAACATATGCCGCGCCGCGAGCAGCCCTGACCACCCGGCGCCGATAATGCACACGTCAACACGCTCACCCGCCACAACATCCATCGCTGACACCATACGATCACTCCTGTCGTGGCCGTCGACGGTTGCAACGCCCGTGCCGAAGCCGATGACGCTCGCCCGCGCCGCCCTGTCGCTGCGTGCCCCGTCGCGCTGAGGTCCCGAGCCCACATCCTCTCCCGCTCCTTCGCGGGGGCTATGGCTGCGCTCCCCGGCGCTCCTCCTCCCTCTCGACGCTCCGCTCGCGTCGATCGCCGCGCTAGCAATAAAGGAGGGGCGCGGCGCGAGAGCACGCGCCTGCGCGCCGAGCCGCCTCCCTGCGGATGCCGCGGCGGGCTGCGCCTACCGCAGGCGCCTGCGGTTTCTGCCGGGCAGCGGCGGACCTGCCCCTCTCCGCCCGGCCCTGCCCGCACCTCTGCGTGCGCCGGCGCTTGGCACACGCCTTGCTCTTACTTGCGGGGCACCGACACGCGACGCGCGATCGCGGGACAAGACAGGTCTTAAAGTACATGTTCATTTGTTCGCGTCGTCGCTCAGGCAGGTCACGCCGACCTCCGGATGCTAGGGTGACCAAGCCCCTAGCGAGCCGACGCCCCGCGAGCCGCGCGCTCCACCCCTCTCACCGAGCCAGGACACACGCAATGCTTCGGCGACCGATCCCGACCCCGAACCTCGCCACCGCGCGCCCTCAGGCGCAGCGCACCCTAGTTCTCTGCGGCGGCAGCAACGGCAGCCACGTCCTCGCCGCCGACATCGGCCGGCGCCCGGGGTGGCGCGTCCGCGTCCTCACCTCGCGGCCGCAGGCCTGGGCCCGCGAGATCGCCTGCACCGAGCAGATCCACCGCAGCGATCGCTTCCCGCTCCTCGGCACGCGCGGCGTCGACTACCGCGGCGGCATCGACGGCGCCTTCGCCTGGGAGGACGCCGCCGAGGCGCTCCGCGGCGCGGATGTCGTCGTCCTCTCGTGCCCGGTCCAGGCCCACCGCGCGATCCTCGAGAGGGTGCTCCCTGCGCTCGATCCGGACCGCCCCGTGATCGTCGGCAGCCTCTTCGCCCAGGCCGGCTTCGACTGGCTCCTCCGCGACCTCACGCGCCGCCTGCCCGCGCCGCGGCGCGCCGCCTACTTCGGCATCCAGCGCTTCCCGCTGCTGTGCAAGACCCAGGAGTACGGGCGCAGCGTCGCCCTCTACGGCAGGTTCGCGCGGATCTACGCGGCGATCACCGCGACGGACGAGGCCCTGCACGAGCGCGCGCGCGCGACGCTCGGCGAGCTCTTCGAGCGCCCGGTCGTCGAGGTCCCGAGCTTCCTGTGCTGCACCCTCAACATGTCGAACCAGCTCCTCCACCCGGGGATCGCCTGGGGGCACTTCCGCGACTACGTCCCCGGCGAGACCGTCTACCCGAAGCGCGTGCGCTTCTACGGCGACCTCAACAAGGGCGGCGTCCAGGGGATGGAGGCGATCTACCGCGACCTCCACCGCCTCACCCGCGAGCTCGCCGACTTCACGGGGCAGCCGCTCCTCGACTTCCTCGGCGTCGACCCGCTGATGCGCTGGGCCGTCCGCCTGCGCACCCGCGTCCTCCACCGCCGCGGGATCGACGGGCTCGGGCCGCTGCGCCACCTCGAGGAGCTCTTCGGCCCCCTCACCTTCCGCAACAACCGGCGCCTGCGCGACCTCTACGCGCCGATGCTCCCGAGCCCCGACGGCCGCGGCTTCATCCCCGACGTGCGCTCGCGCTTCTGGACCGACGACATCCCGCACGGCCTCTGCGTCCTCGCCGGCCTCGGCCGCGCCCTCGGCACGCCGACCCCGCGGATCGACGCGCTGATCCGCGATCACCAGGCGATGATGGGCCGCCGCTACCTCGTCGGCGACGCGCTGGGACCTGACTGGAAGGACACGAGCGCCCCGCAGCGCTACGGCGTCAGCGACCGCGCAGGCCTCCGCGAGCTGCTCTGCCGCCCGATCGCGGCGCGCGAGGAGCCGACCCGCGGGCGCGCGGCCGGGGCCTAGGCGACTCTCCGCGCCTCCGCCCCGCGCCCGCGCCCGCGTTCACCGAGCCGCCTCGCGCCTCCGCGACGGCGGTGGTGTACGAGCGCGCCGATCGACCTACGCCAGCCCGCTCAGCTCGACTCGTCCGCGTCGGCGTTCGCCCGGACTCTGTCGCTCTCGGTCTTGCCGTACTCGCTCTCGATGACGAACAAGTAGCCGCGATCGTAGTCGTAGGCGTTGTGCTGCTTGATCGCCCTGTGCAACATCCCCTCGAGGCGGCGTTGCCTGGGAAGGGCCTCGACCTCCTCAGGCCGCCTGACCTGCGCGTAGGTCCGTGCGAACACACCGTTGATCAGCTCGGTCGTGAAGCTGAGCACGGCGCGTGTGCCCTTGGGGCGAATGAAGCGCGACAGCGACGCCATCGCCTCGTCGTAGCTCTCAAATGGTTCGTCGCTCGCGAGCCGCTCGCCGTCGCTCGCCCACACCGACAGGAAGTACATGGGCCGCATCCTCGCACAAGATTCGGCTGCGCTCCTCTCCTAGCCGCCGCGCCGATCCGTGCTCTCGAAGAGCCTGTCCGCAGAGCCAGCGATGAAGCCGGTGAAGAGGCGCCCGTCGGCGTCCGCGTAGCGCCGCGCGAACTCGTAGTAGCAGCCGGGGATCGTCGACGGGCCGTCGGCGAAGCGGACCTCGGTCGGCGCGGCGATCGTCGACGCCTGCTCGAGGAGGTCGGCGGGCGAGCCCTTGATCAGGCCGCCCGCGGCGCTGAGGGGGATCCCCGCGCCCTCGATCAGCTCGCAGAGCGCCGCCAGGGAGTCGACCGTCCGCAGGTGGTTGACGGAGATCGTGAAGTGGTTGGCGCGCAGGCCGAAGGCGGCGAGCCAGGCCGCGTACTCGCTCTCGGCCGCGAGGGCGTCGTAGGTCGCCCGCGACACCGGCGCCCACGGGCGCCCAGCGGCGGCGAGGTCCCAGCGCTCACGCAGGCCGGGCGTCGCCGCGGCCTGGGCGACGAGGTCGCCGACGATCGCCGCGAGGGCCGGCGAGCCGCGGTCGACCTCGAGCTCGGAGATGAAGACCTTGGGGCACCGCGGATCCGCGTGGAGGTAGTGGCGCGCGCGCAGCTTCTTGCGGGGGAAGGTGTAGTCGCCTGCCGCGACGTAGCCGAGGTCGACGAAGCCGCGGGCGAGCACCTCGAGGCCGAGCTCGGGTCCGGCGAAGGTGCGCAGGGCGATGTGATCGTTGACGACGACCTCGCCGCGCCCGCGCAGGAGGGCGTGGATCGCCGCGGCCTGCGGGTTGATGGCGACGTAGTCCGCCCACAGGCGGGCGAAGAGCTCGTCGAGGCGGGCGGCGGTCATGGCCGCAGAGTAGCGGCGATCGCCGGCCCTCGGGAGGCCGGGAATCACCAGGCCCCGCCGCGCGTACGGGGGCGGAGATGGACGGGCCGGCTCACGACTCGGGCAGCGATCCTAGGAGCAGGTGGCGGCGGCCCAGCGCGCCCTCGCTTGCCCCCGTCGACCCCCGGGGCCCCGCTGAGACCCGCGGCGCGGCCCCTCCGACGATCGCCGCGCGCGGCCGCACTGGACCTCGGCCACCGGCCGCCAGGGCCGGCTGGCTCCGCGCCCGCGTCCCCGAGGTCGGCGTCGCCCTCGGGATCTACGTGCTGATCAACGCCGCCGGCGAGGCGACGATCGGCGACTTCGACACGACAGCGGCCTGGCTCAGCCTCCGCGCCGGCGCGGCTGGGCTCGTCGCCAAGGCGACCTTCGCGCTCCTCCTCCTCGCCCACGCCTGGCGGCCGCTCGGCGGCCTCGCGCGCGCCCTCGGGATCGCGGGGGCGCTGGCGGTCGGCGCCTGGGCGGCCGTCGACGCGGCGACCTACTACGCGCTCCTCGACACCGGCCGGATCGCGACGACCTCCCCCCTCCCCTTCCCCTCGTCGATCCTCGTCGCGCTCGTCGCCCTCGCCCTCGCCGCGGAGATCGCCGCGCCCGCGCCCCGCCGGCCGTGGGGAGCGCGGCGCCTGGCGACCAGCCTCGGCACCTGCGTCGCCGTCGCCCTCACCCTGCCGCTCGTCCTGATGTTCACCTTCGGGCCGACCCGCTACGTCCGCGACGCCGACTGCATCGTCGTCTTCGGCGCCAAGGTCTACGCCGACGGCAGGCCCTCGGAGGCGCTCGCCGATCGCGTCGACGAGGGGATCCGCCTCTACCACCGCGGCGTCGCGCCGACGCTGGTGATGAGCGGGGCCCCTGACGCCGCGCACGGCGGCTCCGAGCCCGCGGCGATGCGCGCCCGGGCGATCGCCGCGGGCGTCCCGGCGGAGGCGATCGTCGTCGACGAGGCCGGCTTCAACAGCGCGGCGACCGTGACCAACACCGCCGCCTGGGCCCGCGATCGCGGCGTGCGCAGGGTCGTCGCCGTCAGCCACTACTACCACCAGCCGCGGGTCAAGCTGCTCTTCGAGCGCGCCGGGCTGCGGACCTTCACGGTGCCGGCGACGATGCGTCGGCGCCTGCTCAAGGAGCCGTACTACATCGGCCGCGAGGTCCTCGCGTACTACGCGGCGCTCCTCTTCGACGAGGCGCCCGAGCTCGCCGCAGGTGGTTCTCCTCGCTAGCCGCGGCGCGCTCGCGAGGTTCTCTTCGCAGGCGCAGAACATGTCCATTTGAACATGCTTCATCGACGGACGCCGATAACCCCGGCGCGCCGGCGCGGCTGTCTTCGCCAGCACAGCGAAGCCTGTCTCATCAGACATGCGGCGTGCACATCCGCCAACCAGTGCTAGGGAGATCGGCGGTGAATGTGAACGAGACGACCTGGAGACCGCCCCTGCCGCCGGTCGCCGAGACCGCAACGGGTTCGACCCGGCGGATCGGCGTCGAGATCGAGATGATCGGCCTCGACGTCGCCGAGGTCGCCGCGCTCGTCGCGGACGAGCTCGGCGGCGCGATCGCGGCGAAGAACGACTACGAGCACGAGGTCCGCGGCGACGCCGACGGCGTCTGGACCGTGGAGCTCGACTCGCGGCAGCTCAAGCGCCTCGGCCGCGCGCGGACCGAGGCGACGCACAGCGATGACGCCGACGGCGACGACGTCGTCCGCGGCGCTCT
>JAGQIT010001382.1 GCA_020431135.1 Myxococcales bacterium
TGGTTCGAGCTGGCGATCGGCGGCGTCGCCTGGATCGCCAGCGTCGCCGTCCTCGGCCTGCGCGCGGCCTTCGGGATCCGCGGGCGGCGGGCGGCGATCCTCACCTTGGTCGCGTTCGGCTGCACGCTGGCGATCCTCGGCTACTACGGGGTGCGAGCATGAGCGATCTGGTCGCCGTCGGCCTCAACCACAAGACCGCGCCCGTCGAGCTCCGGGAGTCGGTCGCCGGCGCCTCGGACGAGATCGGCGAGCTCCTCCACGAGCTCCAGGCGAGCGCCGGCCTCCAGGAGGCGATGGTCGTGTCGACCTGCAACCGCGTCGAGATCTACGGCGTCGCCCGGAGCTGGGCGCAGGCCGGCGAGCGCTCGCTGCGGATCCTCGCCGAGCGCCGCGGCGTCGCCCCGGACGCGCTCGTCCGTCACGGCTTCATCCGCGGCTCACGCGACGCCGCCGAGCACATCTTCAGGGTCGCCGCGAGCCTCGAGAGCATGGTCGTCGGCGAGCCGCAGATCCTCGGCCAGGTCAAGGACGCGTACGACCAGGCGCGCTCGCTCGGGACCGTCGGCGCGGTCCTCGATCGCTGCCTGACGAGCGCCTTCCGCGGGGCCAAGCGCGTACGCACCGAGACGGCGATCGCCCGCGGCGCGGCCTCGGTGTCGTCGGTCGCCGTCGACCTCGCGCGCTCGATCTTCGGCGACCTCAGCGACTGCGCGGCGCTCCTCGTGGGCGCAGGCGAGATGGCCCAACAGGCCGGGATCAACCTGCGCTCGGGGGGCATCGCCGGGATCACGGTGGTCAACCGCGGCCGCGATCGCGGCGAGGCCCTGGCGGCCGAGCTCGGCGGGCGCTTCGCCCCGTGGGAGAACCTCAGCGAGCAGCTCCAGCGCGCCGACATCGTCATCACGAGCACCGGCTCGTCGCGGCCGGTGATCGACCGGGCGCTCCTCAAGCCGGTGATGCGAGCGCGCCGCGGGGCGCCGATCTTCCTCGTCGACATCGCCGTCCCGCGCGACGTCGACGGCGACGTTCTCAAGCTCGAGCAGGTCTTCCTCTACAACATCGACGACCTCCAGGGGATCGTCGACGAGAACATGCGCTCACGCGCCGGCGAGGCCGAGCGCGCCGCCCTCCTCCTCGAGGCGGAGATCGAGGGCTTCGTCGGCTGGCAGCGCAGCCGCTCGGTCGGCCCGGTGATCCAGCGCCTCCACCAGCGCGCGCGCGAGATCGCCGACGGGGAGCTCGAGCGCCTCGGCGGGCGCCTCGGCGATCTCTCACCGGCGCAGCGCAAGGCCGTCGAGTCGCTCGCCCACGGGATCGTCCGCAAGCTCCTCCACCAGCCGGTGACCGCCCTGCGCGAGGCCGCCAAGGGCGACGACGCCTACGCCGCGACGGCGCTGGCGGAGGCCGTCGAGACCCTCTTCGGCGTCGAAGAGACGGAGACCGCCGAGGCCTCCGCGGACGACCCAGCGCTCGCCGCTGCGGCCAACCCGGCGAAGTCGGTCTAGCTGCGAGCGGCGACGCTCGCTGTTCCCGCCCGCCGGCTCGACCGGCGGAGACGCAGGGAGTGCCAGAGCGCTTCGACAAGACGTCACGGCGCCGGGCCGTCCCGCAATTCACGGCGACGCGATCTGGGCCGACGAGGTCCAGCGAGGGCGCGCTGGACTTCAACCTCGGGCTGCTCGGCGGCGGCGCTACACCGACGGCGGCGTGGTCTCCACCGACGCCTCGTTCTTGCGCTCCTGCCGGCGACGCTCACGTCGGCGCCCGCGACGGCGACCGCGTCGACGGGCGCGTCGCCGACCGCCGAAGCAGCCGGTGCCGAGGAGTGCCGTGGCCAGGAAGCCGGCGGCTCCGAGGAGGAGTCGCCGCCGCTCAGGTTGATCCGCGCTGGGCCGCTTCATTCCCCAGATCCTACCGCTTGCAGACGCCGACGCCACCAACGAGGTGATCGGGGGCACGACACTCGGAGCGCGCCTCGGCCCTGGTTCAGCGCCGACGAAAGAGGCATCGTGCGGCCCATGGCGGACACTCCAGATCTCTCGGCACCCCTGCGGATCGGCACCCGCGGATCGAAGCTCGCGCTCTGGCAGGCCCACCACGTCCGCGATCGCCTCCGTGAGACCTGGGGCGAGGCGCTCGAGATCGAGCTGGTGATCATCAGCACCAAGGGCGACCAGATCCTGGATCGGCCGCTCTACAAGATCGGCGGCAAGGGGCTCTTCGTGAACGCGATCGAGGAGGCGATGGCCGAAGAGTCCATCGACCTCGCGGTCCACAGCATGA
>JAGQIT010000146.1 GCA_020431135.1 Myxococcales bacterium
GATCGCCCGGCTGATCGCGTGGCGGATCCACCAGCTCCCGTAGGTCGAGAAGCGGAAGCCCTTGCGGTGGTCGAAGCGATCGACCGCCTTCATCATGCCGATGTTCCCCTCCTGGATGAGATCCTGGAAGGGCATGCGCCCGTGGTTGAAGCGCCGGGCGATGGTCACGACGAGGCGGAGGTTGGCGCGGACGAACGCGTTCTTGGCCATCCACAGCGCCTGGTGATCGCGGCGGACCTTGCTGACGTAGCGGGCGAAGGGGCGGCTGCCCTTGCGCGGCAGCTTGACGTTCATGGTCAGCGGGTGGCCCTGGGCGGCGTGGATCGTGTTGAGGTCGGCGAGGATCTGCTCCGAGCAGTCGCCGTCGAGATCGAGGCGGGCCATCTTCTCCGCGAGCGCGGCCTTCGCCGCCTCGAAGGCCTTCTGGTGCTTGACGAGATCGCGGTCGCGGAGGCGACGCGAGGCCGCGCACATGGCGTCCATCGCCTCGCGCGGGAGCTTCTTCTTGCTGTTCCCGCTGCCGAGGGTCTCCTCGACGAGGCCGAGGATCCCGGGGATGAACGAGGGGTACGAGAGGATCGACTCCCAGTAGGAGCGGCGCAGGGTGGCGATGCGGATCGCCGCCTCCCGCTCCTCGTCACGGCTCATCACGTCATGGACGGCCATCTCCCGGAAATAGGGGGAGAGGAAGCCCTCCCGGTCGCTGTCGACATCGATGCTCCCTGCCCGCCCTTTTTTAGCGCCCTTGCTCGAGGTGGCGGTGCGATTGCGCGCGGAGGGGCTAGAGATCGATGTTCGACTAGGCATCTGGGGCGTCTCCTTTGTTCGGTTACGTCGGGCTCCCACCTGGGGTTACCCAACGTCAGCTACACTACTGCACTGTTCATGCTTTGTCAACTCTACCTGTACAGGGTCTGAGGCCCGTTTTTTGCGCCACCCTCGAAGGGCGTGACACAGATGGGGTTGAGAGGCCTCACATGAACATTGAGCGATCCCGGCGAGGTTGTACACGGACCACCTACACCTGACTCCTCCGCACAAGCTTGTACAAGCCGCCTCTTCGCGCTGGAAGCCCCAACCTGCAGGAATAGATGACTAAAAAGTCGTGTTCATCACCTGTTCAGCCCCGTGTCAGAGTGAGGAACCTTGAACAGCGCGGCGGCCGCGGCGCATCTGACCTTCGGGCCTCGACGCGAGCGGCGGACGCTCGAGCCGAACAGGCCCCACGCGAGGCGCCAGCGCTCAACCGCGAACAGGCTGCTCGCGCAGCGACGCCACCGCCCGCGCGACGACGTCGTCGGGGACGTTGAATTCCGCGCCCATCTGCGCCCGCTGCCAGGCGATCGCCTCGGCGAGGCTGGCGAAGCTCTTCGACGGGTAGTTCGTCCCCGACGCGAGCCCGAGGGTCACGGCGATCGTCCGCACCGTCGCGCTCCAGAGATCGTCGCCCTCGACCGCGAGCGAGGCGGCGACGAGGCTCGGGGCGACCTCTCGCCGCTGGTCGATCAGGAATTGGCGGACCTCCGGCGGCGGCACGACGGTCCCCTTCTCGACGTAGAGGAGCATGCCGACCCCCCCCGGCCACTCGCGGATCAGGCCGCGGAGCCCGCCGTAGAGCCCGGCGACCGCCTCCCGGGTGACGCCCACACGCCAGACCCCGACGAAGAGGTTCTGCAGGCTCCCGCTCGCGTACTCGCGCTCGACCGCGATGACCCGGAAGCCTCCGACCACGCTGGCACTATATCAAGCCCGCCGCCCTTGCGGTGCCGAGATGAGCCCTCCTAAGATAGAGGGGCGACCATGCGCGACGTCTCTCGGCTCATCCCCCTCCTCCTGTTGTCCGTGACGCTCGGCTGCGGCTCCGAGCCCGCGCAGGCGCCCGCCGAGTGCCCAGAGCCGGCGAAGGCCGCCGAGGCGCCCGCCCCCGCCCCGAGCGAGGAGCCGTCGATCGGCGCCCTCGACAAGGCCTTCGTCGCCGCGATGGCCGAGCCCGCCTCGCTCGCCAAGATCGAGAAGCTCGAGCTCGAGCTGAACGCCGACGGCAGCGTCCGCGAGCTCGCGCTCTACCACAGCGACGACGCGCGGATCCCCGACGCCGTGAAGGCGAAGGTCGACGAGGTCTACCCCGGCGCCAAGATCAAGCTCTTCGAGTCGGAGCTCGAGGGCCCCGAGCGCAAGGAGGTCTTCGAGGTCGAGGTCGAGACCGCCGACGGGCAGGAGTGCGAGATCGAGGCCACCGCCGCCGGCGAGCTCATCTACACCGAGTGCGAGATCGAGGCCGAGAGCCTCGACGACGCGATCAAGGCCGCGGTCAAGGCGACCTTCCCCGGAGGCGAGCTCAAGGAGGCCGAGGTCGTCGAGCGCCCCGGCGCGGCGAAGGAGACCGCGGTGGAGGTCGAGGTCGACGGCGTCAGCCACAAGCTCGTCTTCGTCAGCGGCGAGCTCCGCCGCCACGCCGTCGAGATCAAGGCGGAGATCGAGCTCGACCTGCCGCTCCCCTGAGCGGCGCTCGAGCGGCGCGACACCGCCGTCCAGCGCGCCGCTCGGCGAGGTGGTGGGCTCATCACGGCCGCGCGGTCGCGCCCCGCCGCTCCACGCGTTTCGCCGTAAACACGCCCTCGTGGCCGTTTACGGCCAGTTTACCGTGAGTGGAGGGTCGCTTTTCAGGGCCGGTTCAATGTGTCGATGTGGGCGAGAGAGACCAGCGCCCCGGGAGACGAACCACCATGCTCACCCTCAAGTCGACCATCCTCACCAGCCTCCTCTCCATCGGCCTGATCGGCGGCGCCTTCGAGGGCGACGCGGGGGCCAAGCCCGCGGCCACGACCGCCGTCAAGGCGAAGGCCAAGGCGGACGCCAAGGGCCCGCGCGCGGGGGGCAACATCGAGCGGATCTGCAACCGCCTCGAGTGCACCAGCGAGCAGCGCACCCAGCTCCAGTCGATCGGCACCAAGCTCGCCGAGGAGAGCAAGGGCGACCGCCAGACGATGAAGTCGCTGAAGTCCAAGCTCGCCGCCGAGTTCGCCAAGGACGCCCCCAACAAGCGGACCCTCGCCCAGCTCTTCGCCGACATGGACCAGCGCCAGGACTCGATGCAGAGCCGCACCCAGGCCGCCCTCCTCGAGGTCCACGCGGTCCTCACCCCGGCCCAGCGGGTCGAGCTCGCCGAGATGATCGAGCGCCGCGGTCCCCAGGCCGTCTTCGGCGGCAAGGGCCACAAGGGCCACATGGGCGGCAAGGGCAAGAAGGGCGGCAAGGACGGCAAGCAGTCCAAGAAGGGCAAGGACGGCAAGCAGGCCAAGAACGGCAAGCGCGCTCGGGGCAAGGACGGCAAGCAGGCCAAGGGCGACCAGCTCGCCCGCGGTGAGCGTGGCCAGCGCGGCGCCAAGGGCAAGCGCGGCGAGGCCGACCGCGGCGATCACCTCGCCAAGCGCGACGGTCGTGGGTCCAAGGGCGGCCGCGCCTAACCCCTGATGCCCTGACGAGAACCCCCAACCCATCACCACCCGAGAGGCGGGCGCCGGCGACGGCGTCCGCCTCTCCCTATTGCTTCGTCATCCGCTTCAGGGCAGCTTGTCGGCGGCCTCGCAGAGGAAGCGGACGGCGCGGAAGCCGTTGCCGCCGAGGGCGATGGCGATGAACGAGTCGATCGTCCCGTCGGCGCTCCAGCTGTACTCCATCGAGCAGCCCGGGCAATTGTTCTCGCTCGGCTGCGTCGGCATCGCCTCGTCGGTGATCCAGAAGACGTCGCCGAAGGCCGCGCGCCAGCCCTCGCAGGCCTCCGAGTTGAACGGGATCGTGGCGCAGCTGTTGCCGATCTTCGTCGGGTAGATCGACAGGATCTCGAGGTAGTCGGCGCCCGCCGCCACGTCGCCGCCGCCGACCGGCGTCAGCGTCTCCGCGACCGCGACGTCGAAGACCGCCGCGAGATGCTCCGGCGAGCGCGGCGCGAGGAGGTGGAGGCCGTAGGTCGCGCAGATCCCCTCGGCCTCCGCCGCCGTCCACTCGACGTCGCCGCCTTGGCCGTCGACCTTGTGGACCTTGAGCACGGTGTAGCCGCCGCCGTCGGCCTCCATCGCGCACCACGCCTTGACGTCGATGCCGTCCTTCGGCCACACGCGGTAGATCCCCGAGGACGCGTCGGGGAGCGCCTCCTTGATGTCGAGGCAGGTCTTGGGCTCGAGGCAGCCGTCGAGGCAGCCGTCGCTCGGGTCGCCGTTGTTCTTGTCGTCGCAGGCCTCGCCGCCGTTGATCAGGCCGTCGCCGCAGCGCGGGCCGAGGGCGCAGGCCGTGGTGCAGCCGCCGTAGAGGCCGTCCTCGTTGGCCTCACCGTCGTCGCAGGCCTCGTCGCCCTCGACGATCCCGTCGCCGCAGACCGCCGCGACGCCGGTGGTGGTCGCGTCGGTGGTCGAACCCGTCGAGGTGTCCGAGTCGCTCGCCTTAGTGGTCGCCTCGGTCGTCGCCTCGCCGGTGGAGGTCGAGGTCGCGCCGGTCATCGAGGTGATCGCGCTGGTCGTGATCGACGTCGTCCCCGTGGTGGTGGTCGTCGTGCCGGCGGTCGTGTCACCGGAGGTCGAGGTCTCGCCGGCGCACGCGTCCCCCGCGCAAGGATCCGGGGCGCAGGCGAGGCCCAGAGCCAAGGCCGCGAGTGGAGCGAGGGGCGCGCCGAAACGCGCATAGGAGGAGTTCATGCGCGATTTCATACACCCTGCGAAAATCCTTGTCAGCGGCGGCTTGATGGGGCGTGGTATGGCTTCCCGCCATGAGCCAGGCCCCCTCCCTGCCGCGGTTTTCGCTCGCGCTCGTCGCGCTCGTGCACGCCGGGGTCTTCGGCTGGGCCGGGTACGCGCTGCCCTGGGGCGGGCCGACGCTCTTCGCCGCCGCCTGCGCCGCCCTCGGATCGCTCTACCTTCTGCTCGTCGCCCTCGCCCTCGTCGGCAGCCGCTACCGCGCGCACGTCTGGCGGCTGACGGCGGTGCTCAGCCTCGCCTTCCTCGCCTACAACACTTGGATGGTCTTCGACGCCGCGACCTACATCGCGGTGCTCTACGGCGGCCTCGGGCGCGGGGTCGCGGCCGGGCTCGGCGCCGCCTGGGCGGTGCTCGTGCTCTTCACGCTGCCGACGTCGGTCTGGGGGATCGTCGCCACCGGGGGGATCCGCCGGCCGCGGATCACCGCGGCGGGCGCGGGGGCGGCCGCCCTCCTCGTGACGATCAGCCTGTGGCGGAGCGCGAGCGCGGCCGAGGGGACGCCGCTGCCGACGATCGCCGCTTCCCCCGAGGCGCTCCTCCCCGAGCTCGAGGCGATCGCCGCCTCGCTGCCGCCGCTCGGCGACCGCGTGACGCCGTCGTTGCTGACGCGCGAGCCGGTGCGCTGCGAGCAGGCCCCAGAGGTCGCCGGGGCGACCGCCGTCATCTCCTTCCTGCGGACGACCGCGCCGCCCGACCCCGAGCCCTTCCGGCCGACGACGGTCTGCGTCCAGGCCGAGCCCGACGCCCTCCTCGCGGCGATCCGCGGGACGCTGAAGGAGGCGGCCGCGCGCGGGCCGATGAAGATCGACGTCCTCACCCAGGTCGCGCCGCTGACCAGCGCGATCGCGGCCCCGGATATCTTCCAGATCCGCCCGGGGATCGACGGCCTTTGCCGGCTCGGCCGCTGCCTGATGCCCTGGCAGCTCGTCGCCCTCGATCAGTTCACGACCAACCGGCCGCTCGACTTCATCGACGACCTCCGCTTCGGCGTCGACAGCCGCGGGCTGATGGCGATCTTCTCGGGCGGCGAGCCCCCCGAGGAGCGCCCGGCCCTCGACGGCCTCACGCGGATCACGACCTGGAGCCTGATGCTCGACGCCAACGGGACGCCGCGGTCGATCCCGCGGCTGCGCGACCAGGAGCTGCCGCTGACCGAGCGGACGTTGAGCCGGGCCCTGATTCTCGCCGAGCGCCACATCCTCCACGCCCAGGCGCCAGACGGCCGCTTCCGCTACCTCCTCGATCCCTACTCCGGCGCGGTGTCGTGGCGCGGCTTCGCGGTGCCGCGGCAGGCCGGCACGACCCTGGCGCTCTGCGAGGTCGGCACGCCGCGCGAGGAGGTCCGCCAGGCCGTGCGCAAGTCGCTGGCGATGCTGACGAGCATAGAGGAGCAGGTCGGCGACCTCGGGGCGATCGCCCCGCGCCGCGGCAACAAGCCGCCGCCCGCCACCGGCCTCGGCAACACCGCGCTGTCGATGATCGCCCTCCTGAGCTGCCGCGATCGCGTCGGCCCCGAGTTCGACGCGGCGATCGGCCGCCTCGGCCGCTTCCTGCTGACGATGATGCGCGAGGACGGCGGCTTCTACCCGGCCTACCACCTCAAGGAGGACCACGTCATCGAGGGCCCCGACCCGCTCTACGCCGGCGGCCAGGCGGTCTTCGCCCTCTCGCTCCTCGAGGCGGCGGCCGCCGCCGATCCCGAGGCCCCGTTCCCGCCCGCCGAGGAGCTCCGCGAGGCGGTCGAGCGGGCGATGGAGTACACCGCCCGTCACTACTGGGGGCACGGCCTCTACGACTTCTTCTTCCTCGAGGAGAACTGGCACTGCCTGGCCGCGCGGGCGTCCCTCGGCCACCACCGCAACGCCAACTACGAGCGCTTCTGCCTCGACTACGTGACCTACAAGTCGCGGCTTATCTTCGACGAGGCGAGCGAGGTCAGCCCCGATCTCGTCGGCGCCTACGGCTTCGGCAACGTGATCCCGCCGCACAACACCCCGACCGGCGGCTTCGGCGAGACCCTCGCCGCGGCGATGGCGATCCGCGCGGCCGACGGCGATGACCTCACGGACGACCGGGCGCTGATGGCCAGGGTTCTCACCTTCCTCGTCCGCCAGCAGTGGCGCCCGGAGCTGTGCTTCGCCTGCGACCCCGAGCAGGTGATCGCCGGCGGCTGGTCGGAGTCGCTGGCGTCGCCGGTGATCCGCATCGACTACACGCAGCACTGCATGGCCGCGCTCGGCCACGGCGGCCGCCTCCTCGACCTCCCGCTCGGAGCGCCGCGATGAGCCGACGGGGCAGCGCCGCCTACGCCTACGCGGCCTCGGCCCTGCTCCTCGCCGTCGTCGCCTACCCCCTGACCCAAGGGCCACGCTACGACTCTTTCCCGTGGTCGAGCTACCCGATGTTCGCCCGCGACCGCGCCCGCGTAGCGAACGTCGCCCACGTCGTCGCCCTCAGCGACGACGGCCGCCACCGCCCGGTGCCGCCGCCGCTCGTCGCCAACGACGAGGTCCTCCAGGCGGCGGCGACGATCCGCGCGGCGATCCGCGGCGGCCGGGCGCCGGCGCTGTGCCGCCAGGTCGCCGAGCGCGTCGCCGCGGTCCCGGCCTGGGATGACTTCACCTGGCTAGAGGTCGCCACCGACCGCTACGACGTCATCGAGTACTTCGCCGGCGCCGTCGTGCCGATCGAGCGCGACCTCCACGCCCGCTGCAGGATCCGCCGATGAGCCTCGCCGCGCGCCTCGATCGCTTCTGGCGGCCGGAGACCCCGGCGACGCGCCTCGCCGCCCTGCGGATCCTCCTCGGCGCCTTCGCCCTCGTCTACCTCGCCGTCCGCCTGCCGCACCTCGCCAGCGCCGGCAGCTTCGACCCCGCAGGCTTCAAGCCGATCGGCGTCACGGCGCTCCTCGGCGGGCCCCTCGCGGCGCCGCTCCCGGGGATCCTCGCCGTCGCCGCCCTCGCCCTGGCGGTCGCCTTCGTCGTCGGCTGGCGCTTCGCGATCACCGGGCCGCTCTTCGCCGCCGCGCTCCTGTGGGTGACGACCTACCGCAACTCGTGGGGGATGGTCTTCCACACCGAGAACCTGATGGTGATGCACGTCCTCGTCGTCGGCCTCGGGGCGAGCGCCGACGCCTGGTCGCTCGACGCCCGGCGACGCCGCGCCGCCGGGGCGCCGTGCTACGCTCGAGGCTTCCCGCCGATGCCGACCCGCCCCGAGTTCGCGCCGATGGTGCGCTGGTTCGGACCAGCGCAGCTCCTCCGCACCGCCGGCAGCGTCGTGATCTCGAAGGTGTTCGGCGCGGTCTTCGATCGCCGCCGCCTCGACGCGCGCCTGAGCAGCGGCGAGCCGCTGATCCACGACCTCACGCGCGACGAGAGCGGGCGCCCGCGCGAGCGCCTGGTGCTCGACTACGTCGCCGACACGGGCGACGGCTGGAACTCGACCTACGCGGTCGCCTACTGGTCCGCGCGCCCCGAGCTGACGGTGCGCGCCCCGGACGGCGGGGCCGAGGTGACGACGCGCCGCGGCGACGTGCTGATCTTCGGCGGCGACCTGGTCTACCCGGCGCCGAACCGCGGCGCCTACCAGCAGCGCCTCGTCACGCCCTTCACCAGCGCGCTCGGCGAGCCGCACGGCGAGCGGCCGCAGGTCTTCGCCATCCCCGGCAACCACGACTGGTACGACAACCTCGCCCACTTCACGCGCCTGTTCGTCGACGCGGATGAGGTCGCCGGGCGCGCGGCGCCGCAGCGCCGCAGCTACTTCGCGCTCGAGCTGCCCCGCGGCTGGTGGCTGCTCGGCGTCGACATCCAGCTCTCGTCCGACATCGACCGCGATCAGGTCGCGTACTTCCGCGAGGTCGCCGCCCGCGTCCGCGCGCGCGCGACGAGCCGCGATGAGCCGGCCAACGTCATCCTGTGCACGGCCGAGCCCTACTGGATCTACGAGCACGAGGCCGATCTCGACAACCCCAAGGCGCGCGCGCTCCAGCGGGCGGTCCTCGAGAACAACCTGAATTTCCTCGAGCGCCACGTGTTCAAGGATCACCCGATCCGCGTCTACCTCGCCGGCGACCTCCATCACTACCGCCGCCACG